>JAHFFS010000184.1 GCA_023247815.1 Candidatus Omnitrophota bacterium | reverse complement strand
GAGGTTGGCACGCGGGTTGTTAATTTACGAATCGGAATGATACTAAGTCCCGAAGGCGGGGCGTTGAAAAAAATGTTGCCGATTTTTAAATTAGGGTTAGGTGGTAACATTGGGAGTGGCCGGCAGGCGATGAGCTGGATTGCCCTTGAAGAGTTTGCGCCGCTCGCGGCTTTTTTAATCAACCGCGAATCAATCCAAGGTCCGGTCAATTGTGTTGCTCCAGGGATTGTGACCAATCAGGAGTTTACAAAGATTTTAGGGAAAGTCTTAAAGCGACCAGTTGTGTTTCCGTTGCCAGAGTTTGCCGTTAAATTGATGTTTGGTGAAATGGGAGAAAGCTTGCTGTTGGGGGGAGTGAGGGCTTTGCCGAATAAACTTTTGGACGCGGGGTATCAATTTTGTTGTCCGGATCTGGAAACGACGCTGGAGTCCATGTTTCGCGGTCAGCGGTGATAAGACAGAAGTGTTGTATTGACAAAATGCACACATTGTTATATCCTTGATTTGTGAAGAGTTTTGTTTGGGATGAAGAGAAGAGTGGGGTTTTGAAGCGCGAGCGAGGCGTGTCTTTCGAGGAGATCGTATTTCATGTCAACAATGGTGATCTTCTCGCGCGATTGGACCATCCTAATCGGGCCAAGTATTCCCATCAGCAAATCTTTGTTGTTCTTGTTGATGATTATGTTTATATGGTCCCATTTGTTGAAGATGAAAAAAAGTATTTTTTAAAAACGATCATTCCAAGCCGTAGGTTAACGCGGGACTATTTAGATTTAGAGGGAAAGAAAGGAGACCTATGAAACTAAATAAAGAAGAGCAGGAGTTGATTGATTCCATAGAGCGTGGTGAATGGCGGGCAGTAACGAGCAAGACCGAGTTGCGTAAATATCAGAAAGCCGCCAGACAGATGCTTAAAAAAGACGCCAGGCTGAATATTCGCATTTCTTCACAAGACTTAAAGAACCTGCAGAAGCGGGCGATGCAGGAGGGGTTGCCTTATCAGACTTTTGTGAGCAGTCTTCTTCATAAGTATGTCACTGGTCGATTGATTGAAGGATAATGGCTGATGAAAATGGCGAAATTCTTGATTTTCATGTTAGAATGAGCCATCGTCATGAAAGGGAATTTGTAAGATGGGGTATTTGGTTTTAGCGCGAAAATATCGTCCCACCCGGTTTGAAGATGTCATTGGCCAGGAACATATCACCAAGATTTTAAAGAATGCCATTGCCGCCAATCGTGTGGCCCACGCCTACCTTTTTTGCGGTCCGCGGGGCATCGGCAAGACTTCCTGCGCCCGGATTTTCGCAAAAATTTTAAACTGCCAGGCTGCGGAGGCAAAGCGGCCCTGTGGGGAGTGCGTTTCCTGCCGAGAGATCAGCGCTAGCACGGGCTTTGATGTGCTTGAGATCGACGGTGCTTCTAATCGCGGAATTGATGAAATCCGCACGCTGAGGGAGAATGTTAAATTCGCGCCGAGTTATGGCCGGTATAAAATTTACATCATCGATGAAGTTCACATGCTCACGGCTGAGGCGTTCAACGCGCTGCTAAAGACTTTGGAAGAACCGCCGGAACATGTTTTATTCATTTTTGCCACCACGGAAGCGCATAAGGTTCCAGCCACGATCATTTCTCGTTGTCAGCGTTACGATTTCAAACGGATATCTTTGACGGCCTGTGTTGAAACCTTGGCACAGATCACGAAAAAGGAAAATTTAAAAGTCGATGAAGACGCGCTTTATGCCATTGCCAAGGCTGCCCAGGGGAGCTTTCGCGATGCCTTGAGCATTTTAGATCAGGTTGGGGTTTTAAGCGATCAAGAGGTCAAAGGGCAAGACGTTTATTCCATGCTGGGTTTGGTCGAGCTGGATTTGTTATTTGAATTGACCCAGGCTTTGGGCCGCAAGGATTGCGCCGCGGGTTTAAAAATCTTTGATGAGATCATTGAGCGCGGCAAAGATTTGAAACAAGTTGGCCGAGATTTGGTTGAGCATTATCGCAATTTGATGGTGATCAAGGTCGGCGGAAAAACTTTGGGCCGGCTCGTCGATTATCCAGCCGCAGTCAAGGAACAGTATTTGCAGCATTCGCAAGGAATGGAATTGAAGGACATTTTAAAAGCCATTGATGTGCTGATTGAAGCACAGGATGTCGCCCGCATTACCGAATCGTTACGTATTCCTTTGGAGTTGGCCTTTGCCAAATTGAGTTATTCTGAAGAAAGTTTGGGTGCACAGAGGAAGGTCGCTGTGAAGCTCGTCGAGCTAAACCGTCCATCTGGGGCGCCGGTTAATTTGAAAATGTTACAAAATCAAAAAGGGCAGTTGGATCTCAGTCCAGAAGAAGATGAGCCAGAGGATTTCAAGGAAGTGCAGGCCGAAAAGATAAAGGCACCGGTTGATCTTGCGGAAGATAAGGTTTCAGCCTCACCGACGATTGAGAAAATCCTTGAAATGTGGAATGCTTTAACATACGCCGTCAGTCAGAAAAAGATGTTTTTAGTGACGTATTTGCAGGAAGGTGCTCCGGTCAAATGTGTGCAAGGAGAGTTGACGATTGGATTTGACTCTGAAAAAAAGTTTCAAAAGGAATCTTTAGAGACAACAGAGTATCGTCAGTTGGTGGGGGATGTATTTTCACAAAAATTGAACGCGAAAATTGTTGTTCGTTACGTTCTTACCGGTTCTGAGGAAGCGAAGGGCAAAATGGCGGCCGAACCAGTTGTTCGTCGGGCTTTAGAGGCTTTTCAGGGCAAGGTCGTTAACCAATGGCATAAGGAATAAGGATGGCTTATCCAGATTTGGTTGAACAGTTGATCGGGCAATTCAGTCAGTTCCCAGGAGTGGGGCGGCGCAGTGCTGAGCGGATGGTGTTCTGGCTTTTGCAAAAGCCGCGCGAAAACGCGCTGCAATTGGCTGAGGGGATCATGAAACTCAAAGATCGATTACGGTTTTGTAAAATTTGTCAGAATCTTACGGAAAATGAGAACTGCCGGCTTTGTATGGACCCGCATCGGGACCAAAAGATCCTTTGTGTCGTTGAGGACCATAAACATTTGCTCGCAATTGAACGGACTGGAACGTTTAAGGGATTATATCATGTTCTTTTAGGTGCGATTTCACCCAGTGAAGGCCGTGGCCCGCAGGATTTGCTGCTC
>JAHFFS010000031.1 GCA_023247815.1 Candidatus Omnitrophota bacterium | reverse complement strand
CGTTGAAAATCAAGGCAAAAAATATAAACGCATTCATCGCGACCAATTGACCTTGTTTGACGATCTGTGATCAGCGAATCAGGGAAAAGATACCTCGGGGCTTGCCCCGGGGTCATTCATTCAGTTTATCCTTACTCTTTGGCAAATGAAATCACGCGGGCCCGCTAGGGACGCGAATTTAATGATCCTTACCGCTGAACAGAGGCAATTTTTGCTGACAGCTTTAGCGCCTAATCCTGGAGATCGGTTTTCCTCGGTCGCGGCGATGGCGGCAGAATTTATGAAGGTATTTTCCGAATTTGATTTCCTTGCCGCTGACCGCGAATATTTGTTGGCAGCCGTGGCCGCGAATGAAAATAAAATTGACACATCTTCCTCCTCGAGCGGCGATTCTTTTCTCCTCTCAGCTGAAAAAGCGCCTGGTGGTCTTGATTTTGAAACCGTTGGTGATAAGATCAAAGCCAAAGGTCATCGGATCAAGATTTTGACAAAGGACCCACAGCAGGTGCGGGACATTTTGGACGCAAAAGCCTTTCGTCCGGTGGTGTATTCGATCACACCGATCCCGGCCGGCGGCCTTACCAAGTATTTATTTTCCATGAACTAAATGTGCGAGATGGTCTTTTGATGAGCATATCCTATGGGAGCATATTGGGTCTTTTGATTGTCTGTGACGCTGGTATTCTCCGTCGGCAGAGCGACAGAACGTTTCATCAAATCATTTTTTCACATCCGTGGGTTGTTCTGGGAGTGTTCATGCTGATGTTCGCGCTTTCCTGGGCCGCGCAGGAATGGTCGGTTTTCCTATCAGCCTTATTTTTGATTTATTTGATCAGACGGCGGCGGTTTCAAAAGGTTTTATCAACGTCGATCTCCGACAATGATCAGCACTTGGAATTGCGGCTTGCGACCAAGGCCTTTGACGTTGTCTTTTTCGGTATTTTAGGTTCCATCGCCTTGGCGGTGGGGGTTAGGGGTGTTGCGGCGGCCTTCCCGCAGATCCAATCAGAGTTGGGTGAAATGGTGATGGTTGCCATTTTTTCATCGGCGCTCATCTTGATCCTGATTTATCGGGCCTCGTCCGCTTATCCTGACCAGAACCTCAAATCGATTTTAGGGCTCGGACAAAATTTTTCTAAAAAATTTTTTTTGATTTCCATTTCAGCGGGGGTGATCTTTGCCTATCTTTCGGCCGCGATCATTTTTTACCGCCGCGTCCAGCCACCCACACCGTTGACACAGATCATGGAGGCCACGACCTCTCCGACAGCAATGATCATCTTCTTCGCTGTCGCGGTGCTTCTTGCGCCATTATTTGAAGAATTGATCTTTCGCGGTTTTTTTTACAATGCCATCCGCCGGTTCAAGGGCAAGAAAACAGCGGTGGTCATCATTGCTTTGATTTTCGCGATGCTTCATTACGAACAGTATTGGGGCGATTGGATGGCAATAGCCATGATCACAATTTTGGGTTTTGCCTTAACGGGTCTGCGCGTGTGGATGGGCACAACCTGGGCCAGCATCATCATGCACTATACTTATAATGTCGGGGTGACGATCATCCCCATTGTGATGTTGATGACAACCAATCCAAGTTTTTTTGAATACCAGTTCAAAAATCAGCAGTTGACACCGCAAACTCAGGAGACGCTGTTGCGAAAAAGCATTCATGATCAACCTGATTTTGCCGATGCCTATAACGAATTGGCCTGGCTGTACGTTAATCAACATCGGCATTTGAAAGAGGCGTTAAGATTGATTGATCAGGGACTGGAACTCAGTCCGGAAAATTACGCGTTTCTGGATACCAAGGCCGAGGTCCTTTATCAATTGGGACGCAAAAAAGCCGCGATGGAGATTGTCGAAAAGTTGCGTCAAAAATATCCGTATCTTAAAGAGACGCGAGAACAGCCGCAGCGTTTTAAAAGGCAAGATTCAGAAGAGAGTCGAGGAGAGCTGTCCCCTAAAAGACAGCCCGCTGTCCCCAATTAGCAAATCGCAGTTTTCTTAAATTAACAAACCTGATATAATAAATTTTCTTTTATCAATCAATATAAAGACCATGCGAAAAAAGTCTGCACACTTCATATTCATTTTGTTATTTATATTTAACCATCTTTTGTTATTGTCTGGATGGGCGCAGGAAAGTGGCACTGCGGCTGATCAGGCGTTGAATACCATCGATCAGAAGGTATCGGCTCCGTCTAAAGTTATCAGGACGACCATTGATCAGCTTGCCTTTCAAGATACGGATATTTGGGATGTTCTCAACGCGATTGTCCAAAAGACCGGATTGGTTGTTACGGTCAGCCGTGATATCCGCGGGAGGGTGACCTTGAATATGGAGAACGCGGATGTTTGGGATGTTTTAAAAATCGTTTGTGATATGTCCGGCCTGGCGTATCTGCGGGATCAGACCCAAGTCCGCATCGTCACGGCTGATGAGTATGAACGACAGAAGGGTCAGCGATTTACCGATCAATGGAAGGCCGAGCTCGTAAGATTAAAATATATTGACCCTGCTGAAATGGTCAAGAAATTGCAAGATGATCAGAGTCCGGATGGTAAAATGATCGTCAATCCAGACGGGAGTTTGATCTTGCTGGAAAAACCGGAAAAGCTGCAAGTGATATTGGGACGTATTGCCAAGTTTGATGTTCCGTTGCAGACCGAGGTTTTTTCTCTGCAGTTCGTTAAAGGGGAAGAACTTCTTTTGGAACTGAAGAAGAATTTGACGGAAGATGTTGGGCAGATCAATTATGACGAGCGATCCAATAAAATTATCGTCACGGACAAGGCGGAACAGATCGAAAAAATCAAATCGATCATTGTTCAGCGGGACAAGAAACAGGAGCTCTTTGTCAAATCGCAGGTCGTTGATGTCGTATTGAGCGATGAGCATTTTCGCGGGGTGGACTGGGAAGCGATTGTCAACGAATACAAGGTGTTGGTTCCCTCCCATGATGAGGGAGAGGATGCCAAACGGGATTTGAGTGTGGGGACGCTCTCCCGGGAAGATTTTTCGATTTTATTGGAGGCCTTGGAAACCGTTGGTCTTACCAAGACTTACTCGACGAACAATGTGTTGATCCCGGAAAAGGAACGTCAGGAGATGGGGCTGGTTTCTGATGACGGCAATATTTTTGTCAAAGTAAAAAAAGAGGGAGATCCGCTTCTTTTTGACCAGCCTTTTCAGGATTTTGGGTTGAACGTCAAAAGGGAAGAGGGGCAGAATTTCAACTTAGCGATCGATTCGACAGCATTGGAAGGCGGTCAAAAAATTGATTTGCAGATTGAAAAAATTCAAGTGATTGTCATTGGTGGGATTTTTCAGGAACAGACACTCGAGGCAACACGTAAAATTCCTTTTTTAGGGGATTTGCCATTTTTGGGCGTCATGTTCCGTAAGCAGCAAACGAAAATGCAACGGACCGAACGGATCATATTTCTCATACCGGAAAAATGGATCGAACATACTCAGTGAAAATGAATCAAATCTTCCTTTGCGCCGTCCTATTCATCCTCGGCGGCTGCGCGACGGTCCCGAAGTCGACGACGTTTCCGGAACATAAGCCTTTGCCGTCGGGAACAGAACAGGTGAAGATCACCAAACCGTATAAAATTTTGGTTGATCCTGGTCATGGCGGAAAAGATCCCGGTGCCATTGGCCGAACTGGTTTGAAAGAAAAGGAGATTGTCTTGGATGTCGCGAAAAGGTTGCGTGATCTTTTGTGGCAAAGAGGTTTTGACGTGCGGATGACTCGTGATCAGGACGTGTTCATATCTCTGAACGGTCGAACGGAGATGGCCGCCCGTGGTAAAGCCGACGTGTTTATCAGCATTCATGCTAATGCCAGCCGTTCTTCCAGTGCTAAGGGGTTCGAGATTTATACTGTACGGACGCTGTCTTTCGCGGAGAAGAAAGAGCAGCAGCGCAAAGATAATTATCAGTTGCTGTTTCAATCATTGCATATGAAGAAAGACGACCAGAGGGTATCCGCAATTGTTGAGGATTTGTTAAGTCGGAAAAAGCCGTTGGAATCGCAGAGGCTGGCAGAGGCTTTGCAACAGGGGGTCCTCAGCCAGGGGACGATCAAAGATCGCGGGGTGCAGACCGCGGGTTTTTTTGTCTTGAGAAATACCTTGGTACCGGCCGTATTGATTGAGCTGGGGTTCGTTACAAATTCGAAAGAAGAAAACCTTTTAAGAAACACAGCTTATCGACAAAAATTGGCAGATGCCATTGCCGCTGGTTTGATGAGATATGTTAGTTTGAAATAAGGCTTTTATGAAAAGCAATCATTCCCGACAACCCATTGGCGTTTTTGATTCCGGTCTTGGCGGTCTGACGGTCGTTAAGGTCATGCATCATTTTTTACCGTCGGAGGACGTGGTTTATTTCGGCGATACCGCCCGGGTTCCCTATGGGACCAAATCAAAAGAGACCATCATCCGTTTTTCCATTGAGAACGTCAAGATGCTGTTAAGGCACAACGTCAAGATGGTGGTGATTGCCTGCAATTCTTCGTCAAGCTACGCGTTGCCGGAATTGAAAAAGCGATTTATGATCCCGATCGTCGGGGTGATTGAACCCGGTGTGCAAAGGGCGGTTGCGGTGACCAGAAATAAACGCATTGGCATCATAGCAACGCCCGCCACAATTAACAGCGGAGCGTATCAAAATCAAATTCGCAAACAAAGCGGTCGATTCACGGTAACCGCGCAGGCCTGTCCTTTATTTGTTCCGCTCGTCGAGGCTGGGTGGACCAACCGGCAGGTGACGCGGCTGGTCGCTGAAGAATATTTGCGAAAGTTCAAAAAGAACAAAATTGACTCTTTGATTCTAGGGTGCACGCATTATCCGCTATTGAAGACAACGTTGCGAAAAGTTTTGGGACCAGATGTTGCTTTGGTTGATTCCGCTCAACAAGTGGTTCAGGCCGTTAAAGAACGGCTCGAACAAAGTCAATTGATCCATCATCGAAAAGGAAGAGGATCTTATCGTTTTCTGATCAGTGATGAACCTCAGCACTTTTTGAAATCCGCAAGGCGCTTTTTAGGTTTTCCGCTCAAGAGCGTCGAGCGTTGTGATCCCCAGGGCCTTTAAATAAATTTGCGCGCGACCTCAAATTGTCGTATCATTGTTCCGGGACAATCCTTAGAAAGTAACAAGTCCCAGGTCCCAAGTTTCAAGTCGTAAATGACTTGAGACATACGACAGGAGACTTAAGGTGGGCTGTCACCTAAAAGGAGAAGTTGAGGATGTTCGAATTAACAGTTTGTGAAGAAATCGCCGCCGCGCATTTTTTGCCTGGTTACCAGGGCAAGTGTCGGCAATTGCATGGACACAACTGGAAGATTGAGATTTCGATTGTTGCTGGACAATTGGATGAATCAGGAATGGTCATGGATTTTAAGGAGGTCAAGAAACGCCTGAAGGCCTTCCTTGAGCATCTGGATCATGTGTGCTTCAACGATTTGCCTGCCTTTCAGACAACCCCTCCCACCACGGAAAATCTCGCGAAATACATCTTTTCTGGATTCAGCAAAGAACTGCAACCGCACAAACTGAAATTGGTCCGGGTCTGGGAATCACAACGTTCCTGCATAACGTATCACGGGTGATATGGGAAAACGCGCGGTCGTCTTATTGTCGGGAGGATTGGATTCAGCGACGACGCTTTCATACGCGTTGGACAAGGGCTATGAATGCGCTTGCTTGATTTTTGATTATCAGCAAAGGCATCGCAAAGAAATTCTTCAGGCCAAAAAAGTCGCGAATTTTTTTAAATGCTCCTATCAGGTCTTAAAGATTGCCTTGCCCTGGAAAGGCTCCGCGCTCTTAGATCGGACAATTGTTTTACCAAAGAACCGGATTGAGATCCCTAAGGAAATTCCAATCACCTATGTGCCGGCCCGTAACATCATTTTTTTGAGTTTTGCCGCGTCGTACACCGAGGCCATTGGGGCGCGGGCGATTTTCATTGGGGCAAACGCCATTGATTATTCCGGATATCCTGATTGTCGTCCGGATTTTTTTTACGCTTTTGAGCGGGTCTTGGCTAAGGGCTTGAAGGCAGGTGTTGAGGGACAGAAAATCAAAATCCATATCCCGCTGGTTAAAAAAACCAAGGCGCAGATCATTCGGATGGGGCTACAAATGAAGACCCCTTATCATTTGACGTGGTCGTGTTACCAAGGAGGACGTAAACCCTGTGGAACATGCGATAGCTGCATTTTGCGGGCCAAAGGTTTTCAAGATGTTGGCGTCAAAGATCCCACAGGAAGAAAGTAACAAGTCTCAGGTTGCAAGTCTCAAGTTGCAAATTTTTTGAGACCTGAGACGTGAATCATGAGACTTAAAAAATTACCCAAATAAGGCAATGACTAAGGCAAAGATTTTTGAAATTTTTCAATCGGTCCAAGGCGAGGGGAAGTATTGTGGTGTGAAGCAGGTCTTTGTCCGGTTTTTTGAATGCCATATGCACTGCGCCTGGTGTGATACCCCAGAGTCGATCGGGGACACGACCCGGAATTATCAAGAGTGGGATCTCGACCGGCTTTTTTCGCGAATCGAACGATTATGGGAAAATTCGCATTCCGTCAGTTTGACCGGCGGTGAGCCGCTGCTGCAAAAGGATTTTTTAAGTGTTTTGTTGCCGCTGTTGAAAAAGACAAAGAAACTGTCGTATTTGGAAAGCAGCGGTGTGCTTTATCAGGCCTTGGCGGAAATTATCGACGGTGTGGACATCATTTCCATGGACATGAAGCTGCCCAGTTCCACCAAATGCCGTGAGTACTGGAAGGAACATCGGGAATTCTTGAAATTGGCAAAAGCGAAAGATGTTTTTATCAAGGCCGTCGTGACGCACGACACATTGAAAGCAGATGTCGAGCAGATGGTGGAATTGATCTCGCGGGTGGATCCACGGCTCTTGCTGATCTTGCAGCCCAATACTTATGATTTGAATAAAGAGACGATCCAAAAATGTCTGGATTTTCAGGATTACTGTCTGTCGCATCTGGTGAATACACGGGTCATGCCGCAGACGCATAAATTCATCAACGTGAAGTAACCCCAACCCCCGGGGTTGAACCCCGGGAGTTCCACCCCGGGAGTTAAACTCCCGGGGTGTTAAATGGGGAAGGGCAAAGGGAGAAAATGATGGGAAAGAAAAAAAGTTCGTATGAAGGTTTGCAAAAGAGTGTCCGTTCCCTCAAGACCCCCGAGATAGAGGTCTGGGAAAACCAGTATTCGGACCGGGAGTATGTCATCCATTTGGAAATTCCTGAATTGACCTGCATCTGTCCGAAAACCGGACTGCCGGACTTTGCCGTTATCCGTCTCGATTATTCACCGCGGAAATGGTGTGTGGAATTGAAATCCTTGAAGATGTATGTGCTTTTTTACCGCGACGTCGGGATTTTTCATGAACACTTAACGAATAAAATCCTCGATGATTTTGTCAAGGCAGCTCAACCGGCCTGGGCCAAGATTGAAGTGGTGATGAATCCCCGGGGCGGGATCAGCACGACGGTGAACGCGGAATTTATTAAGAAAGGATAAGGAATGGCTAGAAGGGATGGGCGAGCGTACAACAAGTTAAGGAATATTAAGATCACTAAAAATTGTTCAAAACACGCAACGGGTTCTTGCCTGATTGAGTTTGGCGACACCAAGGTTTTGTGCACGGCGGTGATGGAAGAGAATGTCCCGCCATTTTTAAAGAATTCTGGCACTGGATGGGTCACGGCTGAATACGGAATGCTTCCGGCCTCGTGCCCGGGGCGGATCAAGCGCAATGTCACCAGCGGCCGCATGCATGAAATCCAGCGTCTGATCGGCCGTTCGTTGCGGTCGGTGATCGACCTCAAACGGCTTGGGGAACGGACGATCAAAATTGATTGTGATGTGATTCAAGCCGACGGGGGCACCCGCACCGCCTCGATCACCGGCGGATTCATCGCCCTGGTCTTGGCGTTTCAGAAACTTAAGCAGGACAAAATCATCGACGAGAGTCCGGTCACGGACATGGTTGCCGCGATCAGTGTTGGGATTTGTGACGGCAAAAATTTTCTTGATTTGGATTATAAAGAAGATTCCGGCGCGGACATGGACATGAACGTGGTCATGGTCGCAGAAGGCAAATTTGTTGAGGTCCAGGGGACCGCGGAAAAAAATCTCTATTCGAAGTCGCAAATGGACGCGCTTCTCAAATTGGCAGAGAAGGGGATCGAGGACTTATTTCGCATTCAGAAGAAGGCCCTTGGGGATTCTTAATGAAAGAGTTGCTCGTTGCTACTTGTAATCAAGGCAAATTGCGAGAGATCAGAGAACTGCTCAAAGACCTTGATTTTAAAATCACGTCGCTGGCCGATTATCCAGGACTTCCGGAAATTGTTGAGGATGGAAAGACCTTCCGGGCCAATGCCGTCAAAAAGGCCCTGACCATTTCCCGCCATACCAATAAATTGGTCATGGGCGAAGATTCCGGACTGGAAGTGGAGGCCTTGGATGGCGCTCCGGGAATTTATTCCGCACGATTTGCCGGCCCCTTTTTGGGAGGGAACGCGGATGATCAGAAAAATAATGCCAAGCTGCTGCGGATGTTGCGAGGTGTGCCGTTGCAAAAACGTCAGGCGCGTTACCGTTGCTTTGCCGCGCTTGCCGACGGAAAAAAATTGATAGGTGTTGTGAGCGGGAGCTGTTCGGGAATGATCAGCCAACGTGCTTATGGAAAAAACGGCTTTGGTTATGATCCGTTTTTTTTGGTCCCTGAATATAACAAAACGTTTGGCCAGTTGGATCCGCAGATCAAGGCCCAGATCAGCCATCGGGCCAAGGCCTTTAAAAAAATGAAGCGATTATTTCTTAAAGAATTCTCCAATCACGTCCTGCACGTTTTCCATTAAGATCTCTCCGGTCTTCTCAAAAATTTTTTTAGGGAGTTGTTCAGTTTTGATTTTATATTTGGGATGGCTTATTGTCCCATAAACGCGGATCTCTTGTTCGGCAAGACCGGCGATGATCGAGGTGGGACCTTTTTTCATGGACTCGGATTGGAGAATGGCGATTTCTTTGATTTTGGGCGTCACCGTCATATCAAAATTTTGATCGAGTCCCAGCCATCCCCGAGCCGTCAGCTCGAGCGGGCTGCTTTTAAGGAAAAGATTTTTTGTTGAAATGTGCTCTTGAGCAATATTGTAATCTGCTGAGACGTCAGTAAAAACAATCGTTTCCAATTCCGGAATCAGCAGAGTACTCAAGAGTCCATTGAGGATGTTGAGTTGCCAGATGCGGCCGTTTTCAATCCGCAAGGATCCGCCGCCGAAGATTGTTTTGGTGTTGGCGGAACCGCTCAAATGCGTTGTGAAATAGAGATCGCCACTGAGATCATGGTCTTTGATCGGCAGGTCTTTGCTGAGCAATCCGAAATTCGCTTTCTTGAGGTCAGCCGACATTTTGAACGCAAAGGATTCGCTTTTTAGGTCAGGGGTCAGGTTGAGAGTGAGTTGTCCGTCATAAAAGGCAGCGTCGAGTTTGAGCGAGGTCGCGGCCTTATCTCCTTGCGTGAAATCAAAATTGAGATTTTGCAGTTTTAAGCCTTTGACCGTCATTTGTTCGGTATGTCCCTTTACGTCAATGACGGCATTTTTGTAATCTAAAGCTTGGCCTTGGAAAAGAACATTCATGTTGAGTTTGGCTTCGGGTAAGTTGCTTTGGATTTTTTTTCGGTCAGGAATGGGAAGTTTGGCCAGGTCTTGGAGATCGACATTCAGTTTGCCTTTGAGATCAAGTTTTGGATCATTTTTTTCTTGCCAATGCACGTCCCCAGTCAGATCAAAATCAGAGTTATAGACGTGTCCGACGAATTGCGTAATGGAAAACGCGTTGTTCAATATTTTGATCCGGGTGTTGAAGGACAGCATTTCAGATTCGAATTGAGCTTCAACAACCGGACGCGAAAAATCAATGAGCGAACCATTGAACGTTACTTTTTCGCCGTTCAACGAGCCGGTCAGGTTTTTCCAACTGATCATGTCAGTTGAATATTCCAAGAGCCCTTTGATGTCCGTCATTGGGTAGGGGAACTTAGCGCTATTGACCGCGACCTGGTCAAGGTTCGCGAAAATATTGATTGCGGCATTTTTGGTATCGTTAACTTTGCCTTGATAGGAGATGGTAAGGTCGCTAAATCCAGAAGGGATGATTTGCGTTTTTTCGAGATATTGGGCAAAAAACGGATAGAGTTTGTTCAGGTCAATCTTATAAGAGGTAAGGACGATATCGGCAGAAGGATTCTGATAATCGGACAACTCCCCGGCCAAACTGATTT
>JAHFFS010000183.1 GCA_023247815.1 Candidatus Omnitrophota bacterium | reverse complement strand
GCCACGACCACGACGCCGCGGGAACCGACGATCATCATGGGCGACACCATGGGGTTGGGCTGGGTCATGGGGATGAACAATCTTAAGATCGATACTGAGACCAATACGAACTCGTTCGGTTTGGGATTTGATCATTTGACCAACCGCTTTTTGGGGGCATTGACTGATAACGAACAGAAAGAATTCAATGTGACGGTCGACGAGGCCGGGGTTTTTGATTTAGTAACGGGGAAGAAATTGGTTGGATTTGAAGAGTTAACAGCGTTGAATAACTATCTCGATATTGCTAAAAAAATAAAAGAAGGCAAGGCTTTCAAGACTGCCAAGGGCGATGTTTTTGATAAAGATTTTGAGACGTTGGCAAATGCGGCAGAGATGCAGAAAAATGAGTCCAGATTTGAGTTGATCACCGCAGCATTGCAGGCCGGCAAAGTGGAAATCCGTAATGGGATCGACGTGGATATGTTTTCCGGCAATGTGGTTTCGAATGTCGCTTTTAAGGATTCCGATGGTAAAGCCCTGGGTGCCGTGCGTTTGGATTTTAAACGCACTCCGGAAAATGAGGAGGGCGATCAGGAAGGCCAATTTTTGGTTTTTGGCCGCGACGGCGAGCCGGACTTGGCCCGGGAATTTGATATTTCGGGTCAGACGAATGAAATTTTTGATAAATTGAAAGAAATTATGTTTAAGGCCGGTACGCCGGATATTGAAAATTTTGCGACGGGAGAGCAAACCTTTATTGTCAAAGACCTTAAGCAGTTTGAAGAGTTTGCAAACGCGGTTGGTTCTGAACAGCGTAAAGGCGATAAAAAGCCTAGCAGTGTTTCCGAAAAAATGAATGACAATGAAGAATCCAAAATCACGATTCGTGATCACAAAGGAGAGGATCTTCTTACCGTTGATAAGGATAGGAAGACCATCACCTTAAGAGACGGAGCCGTCGATTATGTCAAAGAGAATTTTAAAGAATACACCGCCTCTGATCGGGTGACGACATATCAGAGCAACGATTTTGGCCGGAAGATAAAAGACGAGGATATTGGCTGGCAGGCGAGCAGACGGATTACAACAGATGCTTCAGGGTTGCAGCAGGATGAGATTGTTTCAAATAAAATCGTCGGGGAATCAAAGCTCATTTCGACAGCGGCTTGGTTGCTGATGCCGGAGTTGGCGAATTTAGCGCTGGCCCAGAAAGAGGGGGATGATCAAATTGTAGGACCCAACCTTACAAAAGGGCAGGAGCGATTGCGTTATTTGCCGCGCGAAGTTTTGATCCAGACCGCGGGAGATTCGCTAGGTGTCAGGATGCTAGCGTCCGGCCTTGATCAGGTTAGGGGGATGAACGCGGAGGAAGGCACACCATTCACTTATGATTTTGCCGGGACCGACACCCATGGCAAGACCATGTTTAAGCTGCAGGGAAACAATAATGAAAATGACAAGATGACAATAATTTTTGATAAAAACGGCAAGGCAAACATCCGTTTAGCCCGGGATAATAACTCTAACCTAGATATTTTCGACGGGGCGTTGAATTTGGTTGGCTACAATAAAGACGAGGCCGTGGCGATCAAAGCGATAAAAGCAGTTGGGCTGTCAGCCGCTGACATCATTTTTGGGCGAGGGTTTGATACGAATGTTTATCCCGAAGGGACCCAGGCTCAGCGAGAGTACTTGACCGATAGGTTTTTTAAAGGACTGGTTGATTTTCAGATAGAAGCTGGTCAGGAAAAGCTATTTAGCATTCGCGATATGATACTGCCTCCTTTGATGTTAAATCCGTTGAAAGCTGGATTCAATTTAAGTTCTGAAAAGATTGATGAACAACCTTTGGTAGATTTTAATGCGCCAGCCAAGTTTTCCTTGAAGGTTGGTTCATTAGGGGACAATCAAAATGATCAGCAGAAAAAGTTGACCTTGGCGATGTCACAAAATTTTACCGAACCCACGGACCAATATGACGAAAAAGATATTTCAGCACCGACAGTATCTCTGCAACGCGAATTAATAGCTTTGATGATTCCGGAGGAAAGAACGAGAATTGATATCACAGCTCCACAATTTTCGCTTGGACTTAAACAAGAAGAGTCGACGGGCGATAATGATCCATTCGCCACCACTTCGGTATTTAAATTTGAATTGGCGCTTAATCCGTCGGATCTGAACGTGGAAACCAAGGCAAAGCCGTTTGAGAGTCAATACACAGAAGAAAAATTTGAAGGCGCGGTCATCAAATCGTTGGGAAAGATCGCGGAATTCGACGATGCTAACGGCATTACGATTACGAATCAGGATAAGCATTTGATACTTGAGGCCGTTGGGAAAAATGATAATGGGGATCGGATCGCGAATGTTTATTCCGGGTTTGAAGGTGCTAAAGAGCCTTGGCAGGCGATCATGCAGAAATTTGGTTATGACTATTTGCCAAAGGGACAAGGAACCGGACCGGCCAAGGATGATGAACAACAAAAAGAAAATAATTTGAAGTCAGGAACGGTTGCTCAAGTTGAGGGTATTGACAGCATCTTCGGCCGCATGTTCACGGAAGCAGGCAGTACCAGAAATATGGGGCAAGGGTCGATGGATGATTTATACAAATTCAATCAGGTCAGCGACGCGGCCCTGGCCAAGATAGCGCCTGTTCAACTTGATGATTTAAAAAGTTTTATGACGGAAACGGACCGTGTTTTTACGAGCGAGGGATTGGGCAAGATCGTTGATCAAGCTAAAGGTGGTGATTTGAAGAAAGCCTTGAGTGACAATGGTTATGAGTTAACCGACGAGGATATAGTAAAAATTGATGTGAAGGCCGATCTGCGTTTGAAGGCCGATTTACGGCAGCAAGGTTATATTAATGAGCGTGGTGGAATTCAGGACAATTTCAGGAAGTTGCAATCCGCCGATGAGATGCGGCTGACCAGTGAATTTGGTGAATTGAAAGATAAAATTTTTCAAAGTTTAAAAAATTCCGATAATGGCCAAATCACCATGGAACCGGTAACGCTCACGTCTGGCGGGGTCATTGATTACAATTCGAAAAACGGTCATGCTGATCTGTTCAGTATTCCGCACGGTAAGCAGTTCGGCGGCTTGCTTCCGAACGGAAAAGTTGCTTATGACCAACATCCTTCGCAAATTGTCCTGGAGGAATCAGGTGTTTATCGAGGCCCGGGTAGTGTTTTGGTTTACGG
>JAHFFS010000182.1 GCA_023247815.1 Candidatus Omnitrophota bacterium | reverse complement strand
AATTGAAGATGGCCGCGTTAGGATCAGAATTGATGGCAATGATTTTACCCGATTCCTTAATACCACACACATGCTGAATAGCGCCAGATATGGCAACCGCTAAATAAACCTTTGGCCGCACGGTCTTTCCTGATTGACCAATCTGACGGACATAAGGAACATATCCATGATCAACGGCTTGACGACTGGCACCCCAATCGGCTTTGATGCCTTTGGCCTGCAAGACCTGCACCAGTTCTTTGATCAATTTGAAATCATCAATTGATCCGCAGGGCCGGCCTCCAGCGACAATGAACTCAGCCGAAAGCAACCCCTGACCTCCGCTCTCTTTTCTCTGCGTATCCAAAATCTCGACTAAAAAATCAGGCTCGCTCAGTTCCGGTTTGAATTCTGAAACCTTTCCTTGGCGATTATAGTCCGGCGTCAGGGCTTTGAATGTTCCTGGTCTGGCGGTTGCCATCTGCGGACACCAAAAGCCGATGATCGTGGCGAGTTTGCTCTCGCCGTAGGTCGGCCGGATCGCTTCCAAACACGGATAAAAGGTTGATTTCAATCGTTTATTGACGAATTCACCAATTTTTAGAATGGTGCAGTCCGCGGTGACTCCGGCCCGCAACCGGCTGGCCAAACGCGGCGCCAGTTCCCGGCCCGACGTGGTTGCCGCGAATAAAGCAATCTCCGGACGGCGTTCCTTAACAACTTGGGCAATGACCGAGGCAAAAGGTAAAATCGAATATTCTTTAAGCCGTGGGGAATTGACAATAACCACTTCATCCGCGCCATGAGCAATGACCAGCTTGGCCAAATGTTCGACATTCTCGCCGATCACAACCGAAGTCACGGTTGTTCCTAATTCTTTGGCCAGTTTTCTGGCCGGATTTAAAATTTCCAACGACGAGCTGGCAGCAACATTCCCATAAACTTCAATCCAGGTCAAAATGCCACTCGATCCGTTACGAAAATCCACCCGCGGATATTTGTCCTGCTTGGCCGCTTCAGCTTCTGCCGCGACCGGTTTTTCCGCCACAGGTTCTTCATTCTTTGCTTGGGCCTGCTGCTTTGAAGAATTTTCTAATAAATTTATGAGTTGGGAAGTTGTCTCTTCCATTTTACTGCCATTGAGCATCGTGACCGGTGGTCGGCTGCGTTCAATCGTAACGGCCTTGGCAACAATCGTCGGAGAACCCGCCAATCCGACCTGTTCCGGCGTCACGCCAATCTGGTCTAAAGTGAACGTTTCAATCTGGATCCGTCGAGAGCGGATGGTATCAACCAACGACGGCCGACGAGCAGGAATAGAACTGGGCGCCACTGAAATGATGCAGGGAATCGGGACCTTCAAGGTTTGTTGTCCCCCCTCGATCACTCGTCTTACCTTCAAATAAGTCCCGTGATATTCGACAGCCTCAACAAAAGTGGCTTGCGGGACACCTAAATTCTCAGCAACCTGGGACGGGACGTGCGCGGTATCCCCGTCGGTGGTCTGCCGTCCGGCAAAAATGATATAAGGTCCCCCATCTTTCGGTAAAATCACATTTTTCAAAAGGCTCGCGAGCGCCAACCCCGTGGCAAAGGTGTCAGAACCGCCCAGCCGCCGGTCGGAAAGAAGCACTGCCCGGTCATATCCCATCGAGATGGTCTTTCGCAGTGACTGATCAAAACTCGGCGGGCCCATCGAGACCACAATCAATTCAGCGTCGGGAACATGACGTTTGATCTGCAAACCTTGTTCCAGACCAAAAGAACAATCCACGTTGATGATCGATTTTGCCTTGGTGCGATCCATCAATCCATCAGCGCCCATGCGCATTTCCGTCGCTACCGGCACTTGTTTCATCAAACTGATAATTTTCAATCCCATATTTCCAGTCCCTTACATATTTTCATATTCTGGGCCATCCCCGCCATAAGGGGTCAGCCAGGTCACGTTTTCAAACGGATCTTTGATATCACAGGTCTTGCAATGGACACAATTTGACGGGTGCAGCGTGAGCTCTCGCTTGCCGGTTTTCGCGTCAGCAGCGATTTCAAAAACCTGCGCCGGACAAAACCTTTGGCAAGGAGCGTCATACTTTTCGATACAGACGTGGCAGAGATCAAGACTAGGGACCACAATGTGCGACGGCTGCTCTTCATCATGCTGGGTCCCCGAATAAAAGATATCGGTTTCTTTATCGAATGTCAGGGCTTTATCGAAAACCAATTTCTTTTTGTATTCCTCCAAAAATGTTTTTCCATTCCGTTTTGCAATGGGATCGTAATGCTTACCGTCTTCTTCCATGGTCAGTTTTCCGCTGAGTGTCAGGCCGCGACCACCAGTCACTAACTGTGTCGCGTAATGCAGCATACCGATAAAAAAATTCTTCTTAAAGCCCTGCCGGAAATTTCTGACGCTGTAAAGCTCTTTATACGCGGCGCTCTTGACGAAAAGCTTTTGATAAAGGGCGAGTTGATTGTACGAGGTGTCATTTTTTTTGATCGCCGTGAACGCGGCTTTTGCCGCGAGCATCCCGGATTGGACCGCCAGATGAACGCCTTTCAGACTGGGCATGGACAGCAAACTGGCAGAATCTCCGACGATCATCACATTTTCATGGTAAAGCTGCGGCACTGAAAAGAGCCCCCCCTCAGGAACGGTCTTGGCCCCGTAACGCAGAATCTTTCCGTTCTTGATGATGTTCGCGACAAAGGGGTGCTTTTTAAAAATTTGAAAAGCGTGATGAACATCAAAAGTCGGGTCTTTATAATCCAGCCCGACGACGAGACCGATGGAAACCAAATTTTTGCTCAGGCCATAAATGAAACTGCCGCCGAATTGATCAAAGGTTAGCGGAAAACCAAGCGTATGGACAACGCGGCCGGCTTCAAAAGCACCTTCTGGGACTTCCCAAACCTCTTTAACACCCAAAGAATAAACTTGCGGGTTTCGATCCTGCGCCAAATCCAATTTGCTAATCAAAGTTTTGGTGAGATGCCCTCGGGTCCCTTCCGCGAGAATGGTGATCCTGGCACGGACGTCGGTGGACGGCTGATAATTCGCCATGGGTTTCCCATGTTTATCGACCCCTGAAACGCCGGTGCGCACACCAACCACCTGGCCCTTTTCAAAAAGCAATTCATGGGCGCTAAATCCGGTGAAAATCTGCACACCCTTTTTCGTGGCGATCTCCGCTAACCAGCGAACAACTTTAGCGAGGATCGCGATGTAATTTCCCTTATTGC
>JAHFFS010000181.1 GCA_023247815.1 Candidatus Omnitrophota bacterium | reverse complement strand
GAGGAATGGAGGCCTTTTCGTTGAATCTTATTGTTGTCAAAAGTAGGGTCCGTCCCTAGTTATTGACGACAATCTCGACCTGACCATTCGCGCGGTAGAATGTGGTGGCCATCGCTTTTCTTGTCCACACACTTTTTAAGCGGCCGCTTTCATAATAATTTTTGATCACGACCAGGACGCCATTCTTGTATTTGTAATCATAAAGCTTATAACCATTTTCGTAATACGCGATTTTGCGGACAATCTGATCGCCGTTGAACTTGACATAAAGCCGTGGACGACCGTTGGTGTGATACTCTCTCTCGATCCGCTCATTCTCAGCCGCATAGGAATAGATAGGACCGCAAACCCCTCCCCACACCAACAGAACCCATATCAAAATTGTGATTGTACTTTTCATAACTTTACTAAGTATAGACGATATTCAACACCGCGGCAAGTCGCTGGGAAGTAACAAGTCCCAGGCTACAAGTCTCAAGTTGCAAATCACTTGAAACCTGCGACATGGGACTTGATTAAGGACTGTCCCCTGAGATGTCTGCAGAAGAGTGCTCATAAACATTATCAACCACTTCCCCGGACAAAACCAGGTTCAGTATTTTTTCCATATCAGCATAGCTATGGGCCTTGGTCAATTGTCCCACGACAACCTTGGATTGTGGATCGATCAACAAAACCCGCCCGGTCCCTTCATGCAATTGATAAGCGCGTTCGATCCCTAAACTTGCCGCCAAGAGCCGGCTCTGTTCCTCAGCGGCCTGATCAGTACGATCAAATCTTAGAAACAAAACACCCTGACCAGCAAATTGTTCCTGAATCCGTTGGTAATTCGGCTCAATCCTTTTGCAAATCGCGCACCAATCGGCATAAAGTTCAACAGCAAGGATTTTTGGTTGTTGCAGATCCGCTTGAACAGAATGGCACAGCCCCAAGACCAACAACATTCCGCAAAAAATCAAAAATATCTTCTTCATCGCCCTTGCCTTTTCTTATGATCCTTTCGGGAGTGTAAAAAAAAATTTTGTTCCCTTCCCAACGGCGCTTTCGACCCAAATCTTTCCTCCATGCATCTCAACCAGCCCCTTACAAATCGAAAGTCCTAACCCGGTCCCCTTGACCTCTTTGACCGGTTTGTGGCCAAACTGTTGAAATTTATTAAAAACCTTTTCTAAGTCAGTCGGTGCAATGCCCTTACCGGAATCCGCGACACAACATTGAACAAGGGTCTCCCTCTCTTCAATAATCACCTCGACAAAACCCGACTCTACAAATTTCATGGCATTACCGATGAGATTTAAAAAAACCTGCGTTATTTTATCCGCGTCGATATTGATGAGAATGTTATCTTTCACGCAAACCGACCGAATGGTGAGATCCTTTTCCTTGGCCTGCGGCTTGAAACTAAAGAGCACTTCCTTCGCCAATTTAACAATATTGGTCAGCTGTTTGTTCAACTCGATCTTCCCAGTCTCAATCTTGGACAGATCAAGAAGATTATTGATCAAATTGTTGAGCCGATGGATATTGTTGATCGCCATTGACATCAGATGCCGCGTGTTTTCCGAGGACGTGCCCGAAATCTCGTCGAAAAGCTGATGAATGCTCCCTTTGATCACCGTCATCGGTGTCCGCAGCTCATGGGAAACCATATTGACAAACTCGGACTTCAGCTCATCAAACCGTTTGAGTTCTTCCTTTTGCTGTTCGAGGATTTTGTTCTTTTCTTTGAGTTGGCTGGTCGTGCGGGCTAAAAACCTGGTCATCTCGTCAAAGGACTTCGCGAGCTCACCCAATTCATCATGACTTTTCATGTCCGTCTGAACGCTGTAATCGCCGCAAGCCACCTTCATCGAAGCGTCGCGCAGGCTGACAATGGGATGAATGAACGTCGACCTGGCCAGCAAACCAAAGATGATGATGAACAAGACCAGACATCCAAATACAATAAATGTGCGGTTACGAAAAACAATGATCGGCTGCAGGGCTTCTTTCAAATCCATCTCGGTCAGCAGACACCACTCTTGATCCGGCAGATAGGTCTGGACACCAAAAACCTCTTTCCCCATATAATTTTTATAAACATGCAGGCCTTTGGTTCCCGAAAAACAGGCCTGCGTCGCTGGATTAACGACCTGCAGACGCAAAACAACGTTATTCAAAAACCGCGACTCAGTGATCATATGATAGTCTTTATCGATAAGATATGTTTCGGTGGTAGCGCCCAATCCTCGACGAGCGGTTGTGATATCGTTCAAGGCCTTGGCGTTGCTTTTCAAAAAAAGCACACCGGAATACTCGTTGGTATCCCAATTCCGGATCCCATTCAAGATCGTCAAATATTTCTCTCCGGTTAAAGGGTCCTCCTCAAAGCCCTTGAAATAAGCTCCTTTGTCATAAAGGATCTGCAAAAATTTAAACGGCATCTTTTTACCGATCAACGATCGATTGGTATTCGCCACAATGTTGCCATGAATGTCCCAGACGCTGATGTTATCAATGTCCGAGACTTGATCGATGTCCGTGTAATCGCTGATTGGCACCGCCTTAAGCTCTTGATATACCGATTCGACATTGCGCTGCAGCAAGGCCAAACTGTCCTGCTCATTGAATCCTTGCGGCTTGAGTTGCCGCAAAAGAAACGTCCCAGCGAGTTCTTTGGCCTGTTCCTGACGAATTTTGATCAAATCATTGATATGCAACTGACGGGAATCATTGATGGCTTGCAGATTACCCAACGCGTTTTGCTCTAATCTGGCCTTGGTATAAAAATAGGTAAAACTGCTGATGATGGCGAGAGGAAAAATGGAAATGAGGATCAAAGTAAAAACAAATTTAGGGCCTAATTTTAGATTTCGAAACATAATGTCGTGCTAACTGGTAAAAATCCTTTCCAGCGCCGCTAAGATTTCCTTGTTCTCAAAAGGTTTGGCAATGCCGGGATAATAGGTGTCTCCGATTTTAACACCCGCTCCCTTTTTCCCTTCCCCTTCTTTTAAAATCGCGGTGAGAAAAATGACCGGGATCTGCGAAGTCATGGGGTCTTTTTTCAATTCACGGACAACATCGCCTCCGTCCATTTCCGGCATCATGATGTCCAATAAAATCACCTGCGGCCGAAAAGTCTTGACCAGCTTCAATGCTTCCTTACCATCGGCAGCCACAGCAACGGTATATCCATTTGCTTTTAGCAACATCTTAACTAAATTCAAAATATCAACTTCATCATC
>JAHFFS010000180.1 GCA_023247815.1 Candidatus Omnitrophota bacterium | reverse complement strand
TCAAAGCAATCACGATGGCGACGAGTACGATATAAAGCGCCTTGGCCATCCCGAAGAATCCAATCAACATCAACGTCAAAGGAAGATTGGCCCACGGGCTGGCGAGTAAAAAAGCCACCACCGCTGAAGTCGATGCTCCCTTCTTATGCAACTGCATCGACAAAGCTAGAATGCCATGAGAACAAGTGCTAGCAAAAAATCCCATCAATACAGAATAAAAAATCGTCCGCTTTTTATGGCGCGCCAGGACATGTGAGATATACCGTTCAGGAACGAAACGCTCAATCAATCCACCGAGGAAAAGTCCGAGGACAACGGCCCACCAAATGACCTTGAAGTACATGATCAGATTTTCCCGAAAAGGAATCAGGACAGGAAATAATGCCGACAACGCCATCAACAATAATAAAGCCATGGCCAACAACAATATGTTGTTTCGATACCACGGACGTTTTTTTGAATGACAGCAATCCATAGGTTCCTCGATATTTCTCCATCCTCAAACACCCATTCTGACCTCGCAGGTGAGAATGAGGTTAAACCAATAGCTTTTTACTTGGCTGATGTTTATCCAACCCTTTCACTCGAAAAATCATCGGGTTGACCTCAGCGAGCATTCGCACGACTGCCGCACCCACGGGAGTTCCTTCGAGATCGATCTTTGCCCGCTCACAAACTTCTCCCCAGGTTTTGAACCGCTCCGATGATCCATGAAAGACCTCGACGGTCTTTTGGTTCGCTTCACAAAAATAATCATAAAATGGCATGACAGTTCATCCTTATGACTTTTTTACATTTTTGGCACGGGCCTCGGTGGCCAGACGTCCCTGCAGATCCAAAACCTTTTGACTGACCCCGACTTTATAAATGTGCGGATTTTCAAAACGCTTATGCTCGTCGGGAAGTAGGCCAAGCCGCTGCTGGGCAAAAGCGGCGATCTGTTCAACCGGCATCTTTTTTTGCTTCAACTTGCCATCTTCCATAACCGCAGACTGGATCTCTTCCGTAGGCAAATTGGCCGTACGAACATTCCGTTCCCGATCCAAGGGATGATAAATCATATCCACTGTTTCCTCTTGTGTTAAAACAATGGCATCAGCGTAAAATTCTTTATTCTCATTGACCACACGAATGATCTTTTTAACCCCCGGCAACGTCATTTTTTCCTTATTTTCAGAAAGCTTCAATTTCGGTTTTCCGTCGATCATTGACATCTTGTAGACCCCATCCAAAGCCGCGTCCGGCTGGCCAGTGATGACCCGGGTGCCAACACCATACGCGTCAATACCCGCCCCCTGGTCCCGCAAACTGCGAATCACATATTCGTCCAATTGATTTGAAGCAATGATTATGACGTCGCCCAATCCCTCTTGATCCAACATCTTTCGCGCTTGCTTGCTCAAATAAGCCAGGTCACCGCTATCAAGACGAATCCCAAAAAGTTTTTTGCCCTGCCGTTCCAACTCTTTAGCGACCGTGATCGCGTTCGGGACCCCGCTCTTAAGGGTATTGTAAGTATCGACCAACAAAATGCAACGATCGGGATAATACTTCACGAAATGGCGAAAGGCAGTTAGCTCGTCGGGAAAACTCTGAATCCAGGAGTGCGCCTGAGTGCCAACCGGTTTCAATCCAAAAGTAAAGGCGCTCAAAACATTGGAGGTGCTGTTAAATCCACCGATGATGCAAGCGCGGCTGGCATGGACTCCCCCGAAACCTTGCGCCCGGCGAAGACCAAAATCAGTAATCAAGCTATCTCCCGCTGATCGACGGACCCGCGAGGCCTTGGTCGCGATCAACGACTCAAAATTCAAAATATTCAGGACCATTGATTCAATGATCTGGGTTTCAATGATATTGCCTTCGACCCGCAAGACCGGCTCCAGTGGAAAAACAACTTCACCCTCACAAACCGAAAAAATATTGCCCCGAAACCGAAATTTTTTAAGATAGCGAAGGAATTCGTCCTTAAACCCAACTTGTTTGAGATAAGCACAATCTTCGTCTTCAAACTTCAACGACTGCAAAATGTCCAAAAGGTCCTGCAGTCCGGCAAATAAAATGTATCCTCCTTGGAAAGGATTGGTACGGCAGAAATAATCAAAACCGGCGGTTACGTCCTTGCGCCCGTCGAGAAAATACCCCTGCGCCATGGTAAGCTCATAAAAGTCCGTATAAAGGCCGAGATGTTGATTGAAGATGTTCATAGGCACCAATTCCGACCCCGTAGGTTGGTAATACGAACCTACGGGGTCTTTTCATTTCTTATACATCACAACCGCTGAATATCCAACCACCCGATTACGATCACCGGTAACATCAGCTGAAGTCGCGTATCGAAGCAGTTCAGCCTTATTGTTTCCGCGTTTCTGGGCGTATAAAACCCCAATAATCACTTCCTTAAATCCATCGATCTCCATGACCCCTTGCTCGTGACCTGCCCATAACTTCTCCACATCCATTTCCTGCACCGCGGAAAGACCTTGTTGATCAATGCTGTGCGCGGTATTCTCGTCGTGAAAATGCGACAGGTCCGAGCTGATCAATAACAGCACATCGTCTCTCCCCTTGGCCTGCTGATAAATTGTTTCCGCGATTCCTTCAATGGTCTTGCGGTCATTGCTCCGACTCATGATCATAGGGACAATTTTAACATCTTTGAAAATCGTCTGCAAAAAGGGAAGCTCGACCTCCAAGACATGATCCACTTCAAAAATCTGCGGCAAGTATTGGATATTTTTATTCGCTGTCATCAGCCCCCTAGCAAATTCCGTATCGACGCTAACCGTCCCGAGCGGAGTCTTGAATCCGCCTTCCGGCCAAATTGAAACGCCATCAAAATTGTAATAATGCGTCGGCCCCAATAAAATGATCGTCTTATAGGAACGCTGGCTCACCGCCTTATAGGCATAACCAGCGACGGGTCCGGAATAGACATGTCCGGCGTGAGGGACCATGATCACATCGATGTTTTGTTGGAAGGGTTGGACCGCGGCCTGAGAAATGAAATTGCTCACCTGATCAGAAAGGCGTTTCGGATCGCTGTCATAAAACTGTCCGCTCACATTGGGCTTTTTGATCATATCCGCTCCCTGTGTTTGAGTAACCATCAATAATGTAAAAAAAATGAGAAATGTGGTGAGACGATACATAACTGTTAACTCCCCTCGAAATTCATGAACATATTCATGCCGATCCACGCTAATTCGAGTTTTTGCTTATACGTATTCCCCTCCTAATCTTAATAACTTAGAAAAATAACAGAAACACTG
>JAHFFS010000179.1 GCA_023247815.1 Candidatus Omnitrophota bacterium | reverse complement strand
GTGGTGTTGTGATTTTTGTGATGTGGGGTGTCAGCATTTACAATGGATTGGTTCAGTTGAAGGTGAGGGGTGATAACGCCTGGTCCGACGTGGACATTCAAATCAAACGACGTTATGATTTGATCCCGAATCTGGTGGCCACGGTGGAAGGGTATGCCAAACATGAACGGACAACACTGCAGGCGGTCATTGAGGCGCGCGCGAAAGCGATGGGCTCATCGGGAGTAGCGGAAAAAGGCCAAGCCGAAAATTTTTTGACGAACACGTTAAAGTCATTATTTGCCGTTGTTGAAAAATATCCGGACTTGAAGGCCAATGAAAATTTCATGCGATTGCAAACCAGCTTGATCGACATTGAGGAAACCATTCAGTCCGCCCGTCGCTATTATAACGCCGTGGTCCGTGATTTCAATACCATGATTCAAATGTTTCCATCGTCGCTCATTGCCAATGCCTTTCATTTTCAAAACAAAGAATTTTTCCAATTGGACGCCCCGGCAGTCGAACGAAAAGTGCCAGAGGTCAAATTCAATTCTTGAGGATCGGGAAGGAGACGCGTGTTTCAGAGACAGTTGATTCTTTCGGCGATTTTTCTTTGCGCGATGTTCAGCCCTGCCTACGCGTGGGAGATTGCGGATTATCGTGTTGAAATCAGGCTTGAGAAAGACAGCCATTTTTTGGTGACCGAAAAAATCGACGCTGATTTTGGTTACGAGTCAAAGCATGGGATTTATCGCGATATCCCAATTGATTTTAAAGATGAAAACGGCCATTCCTATAACGTGCGATTTGCCGACTTCACCGTCCAGGATGAAAACGGAAGGGCATGGGATTATACGGAAGAAGATAACGGTTATGTTCATCGGCTAAGGATCGGGAGCGCTTATCGGACCGTTTCCGGCCGACAAACCTACATCATCTCTTATCGTGTCACGGGGGCCATCCTTTTTTTGCCTGAGCAGGATCAACTTTTTTGGAACGCTGTCGGTACCCAGTGGGACGTGAACATCAAACAGGTCCGCGTTTCTTTGTTTTTACCTGTCCCGGTTGCGAAGGAGGCGCTCAAAATTGCCACGTATACCGGTCGACGAGGTTCAAGAACGAGCAATGCCAGAAGTGAAACCGTCAACGATCAACTGATCGAGTTCGCGGGCGACAATTATCTGCCCTATGAAGGTTTTACAGTTGTCGTTGGTGTGCCGAAAGGGATCTTAACACCACCGGCCGTTTCCGATTTCGATCAATCATCGGTAGCGAATGAAGACCATTCTTATAATCCGTATGATGTTAAACCGCCGATTGGGCCATGGTCTTTGCTCATTCCTGTCGCGGCTTTTTTCGTGATGTACAATCTTTGGCAACATTTTGGGAAAGATCCGCATTTGAATAAGAGCATTGTTGTTGAATACCAAGCGCCCGACAACCTCAAGCCTGCGGAAGTGGGAACGCTCATTGATTATAAGCTGGATCAACGTGATATCTCGGCCACGATCATTGATTTAGCGATCCGCGGTTATTTGAAAATCGTTCAACAGGAAAAAAATTTTGTCGGCAAAGACTATAGCTTTATTTTGCTAAAGGCTTTTGAAGCCGACGCGTCGATAAAACCGTATGAAAGGATCATTCACCGTTCGATCTTTGGCGGCAAGCCTGTTTCTTCCGAAGTGAAATTGTACGAGCTGGAAAATAGGTTTTATGAAAAAGTGGACGTGATCGAGGGAAGGATCAAAGACGAACTCCGGCCGAAAAAATATTTGGAGAACCATCCGACCGCCATTGTCATCTTTTATACCGCTGTCGCCGGTGTTGTATTTTTTTTGGGTGTCTTCTCCAGCGCTTATGATTCTTGGTTGATGGGATCATTGTTGCTATCGAGTTTGATCATTTTGCTGTTTGGAGTGATTATGCCGAAGCGGACGGTTGAGGGGACGGAAATATTATCAAAGATTTTAGGGTTCAAAGAATTTTTACTGCGGACTGAAAAGGACAAGATCCAAAGGGCGGATCAGCAGAATGTTTTCGAGCGGATGCTGCCTTATGCCATTTGTTTGGGCATGAGCACGAAATGGGCGACCAAATTCAATGGGCTTTATACGCAGGCGCCGCAGTGGTTTGCCGGAAATTATACCGGGGTTTTTATCTTTGATCATTTTGTTCACGATCTCAATCGTTCGTTAGATCATATGGGGTCCAGCTTTTATTCTTCCCCGCAAACCGTCTCCTCCGGGGGTGGATTTTCGGTCGGTGGGGGTTTTAGCGGGGGAGGATTCGGGGGCGGGGGCGGCGGATCTTGGTAAAGGGGGAAAAGAGCCGTCTGCGAAAAGGAGACGACTTCGACTTTAAAACCGGAGCGGCCTTACTCGTTCTCATTCCTTGCCAATTTAGATTGTTAAGCCATTCTTTGTATAGTAAAATCTAAAACGTAAAATGCACCCAGAGGGTTGTTGGTAGGCAGCCTTTTTAAAAAGATCGTTTTGCGGCAATGAAAACATATAAACGCATCACAAATAAACATCTCGGCGAGCTTTTGGTTGAAAAGGGGGTCCTTGACCAGGAGCAGGTCGCGATGGCCGTGACTCGTCAGAAAGAAAAGGGCGGGTTATTTGGAGAAATCCTCGTTGAGTTGAAATTCGCGACCGAGGAGGACATAGCACAGGCCTTAACTGCTCAATATGGATTTCCGTATCTTCCTTTGGCCAATTATGAAATCGACGAAGACGTTGTCCGCGCTGTTCCCGAAGACGTCTGCCGGAAATTTCAGTTGATTCCGATCGATAAAATCGGAAAAAGTCTCACCTTAGCCATGTCCAATCCGCTCAATCGCAATGCCATTGATGACGTCGAATCGATTACGGGATGTTCGGTACAAACGTTTGTGAGCACAACCGGTGATATCAAAGATGCGATCGACCGTTATTTTCACAGATTTTCGTAGCGAATTTTTCACAGCGCCGGTTTGCTCGAAGTCGGACCTTGGGACTCGGTTCCCGGCGATGGAAGATAGACCCTACGAGAGAGAATTATGCTTTCATTGAAGGAACGTTTGCAGCAGATTCTCATCCGTGATTGCGTCATCAAGCCGCAAGACCTTGAGCGCGCATTAGCGCGGCAGAAAAGGACCGGCGAGGATCTTGGTAAAATTTTGATCCAACTTGAATTGATCAGTGAAGAACAGCTCACGGTCCTGCTCAGTGAAGGTTTAGGGGTCCCACCGATTGATATCTCGCGTATCAAAATCGACCCCGATGTGGTCAAAATCCTTCCGAAAGACATCGCCAGCAAATATCAGATCCTT
>JAHFFS010000178.1 GCA_023247815.1 Candidatus Omnitrophota bacterium | reverse complement strand
TCTGATTGGTTTGAAAATTGATCATCAACACCCGATCCAGCAATAAATCTTTTGACCCCAGAAAATATTTCAATGCCTCCAAAGCCTGCCAATGACCGACGATGTTGGGGACCGCCCCAATCACCCCAGCCTCTTCACAATTACCAACACATTCCGGCTGCGGAATTCTTTGCCAGAGACAGCGCAAGCACGTTTTACTTTGACCGGGATAATAGGTGTGGATTTCTCCATCCCATTGATAAATGTTGGCCTGGATCAGGACCTTTTTAGAAAGATATGCCGCGTCGTTCAAAAGATATTTGCTTTTAAAATTGTCAGTGCAGTCAAGAATGCAGTCGTAATTTTCAATGACCTCATGAATATTGCTTGCGGAAAGGCAAACCGGATGGGAGAGGACCCGAATAAAAGGATTCATTTTTTTAAGCCGGCCAACTGCCAATTCAATTTTGGATTTTCCTACATCATCTGCCGAATAAAGGGCCTGACGATGAAGATTATGGATTGCTAACGTGTCAAATTCACAAATCCCAATGGAGCCAACGCCGGCCTCGGCCAACGAAGTCAACGCCGCACACCCCAGACCTCCGGCCCCAACGACCAAGACCCTAGCTTCTTGCAAACGCTTTTGTCCGGGATCACCGATTTCTTTCAATGCCGTTTGCCTAGAATAATACTGCTCCTTTTCAGGAACTGTTGAAAAAATATCTTTACTTTGAGTTTCACAATTCACCCAGCCTGAGTCACCATCGCTATAAAACTCTTTTTTCCAAATCGGCAAACGAATTTTGATTTCATCAATGAGAAATCGACAGGCCCTAAAAGCCGCGTCACGATGCTGCGCGCTCACTGCGATCCACACAGCAACATCACCGACCTGCAAATGACCGGTCCGATGCGCAATGATAATTTTCTGGACTGAAAATTTTTCTTCGGCCTCATGAATGATCTGCTGAGCTTGAAGTCGGCACAATTCAGGATAGGCATCATACTCTAAGGCCTTAACATCTCGGCCGTTGTTAGAATTGCGAACAACGCCCTCAAAAAAAACAAATCCTCCCGCACGATCATCATTAAATAACTTACGGTAGTCTTGAGGAAGAATGGGTTTTCCGGTGAGTTCAAACATATTTTATTGAAAAAATTTAAAATGTGATTTTTACAATACCACTTTTGATCGAACATTGGCAACCCAGGCGGTTATTACGGTCCATGCCAAGGTCTTGTTCTTCCTGATTCAGTTCGCCAAGATTATCCGCGCCTTCAATGATCTCAATCTGGCAAGTCCCGCAAACCCCGGAGTTGCAGCTGAAGGGGATCCCGGCCTTTTGACAAATGTCATCGATCTGTTTCCCATCCTGCGCGTCGTATTCAATATTGTCGATAATGATTTTTGCCATAATGACCTCTTCTAAACCAACGCCTCCAAGCCAGGCAATTTAAAAATGATGTTCTTCTCTGGATTTTCAAAGGAATGGACTTGAACAACTCCGTTAGTCGCTTTGATCCGTTCAATCAATTCATCGACGATGAAACGAGGCACAGAGGCCCCGGAACTGATGCCAATCCGTTCTTTACCGTTAAGGACGGACAAATCCAATTCTTCGGCCCGGTCAATGATATAACTGGGGACACCTTCATTCGCCCCGGTTTCTCGTAGGCGGTTGCTGTTGGAACTGTTCGGCGAACCGCAAATGATGATCAAATCACAGACCCGCGCTAATTCTTTGACTGAATCCTGTCTATTTTGAGTGGCATAACAAATATCCGAGCGTGCCGGACCTTCCAATTTTGGGAATTTCCTTTTCAATTTTGCAATGATCCCTTTGGTCTCATCAACCGACAAAGTGGTTTGGGTTAGATACCCAATGGGTGTATCGCTAGGGATGGCCAATTGCTCCACATCTTTCTCGTTTTCAATGATGTAAAGATACTTCGGGTTAACGTACCCAGCGGTCCCAATCAATTCCTGATGGCCTTTATGCCCAATGAGGATCGTTGGTCGCTGCTGAAAAGAAAATTTAACGGCTTCCTTATGCACCTTAGTCACCAAAGGACAGGTGGCATCAACGAATTTCAGATTCCGCTTTTTAGCACTGCTGATCACCTCTGGAGGAACGCCATGAGCGCTTAAGATCACCCGCGCCCCTTCTGGAATCTCGTCGATATCATCCACAAAAACAACACCACGGCCGCTAAAGTCGCTCACCACAAAAGTGTTATGAACAATCTCATGGTAAACATAAAGAGGGGCGCCAAAACGTTCTAGCGCCTGTTCAACCATTTCCACGGCATTGGCAACACCGGCGCAAAAACCTTGCGATCGGGCGAGAAAAATTTCCATAAATTCCGTCTTTTCGTTAAAATTGTTTTCGTTGCAAGACGAGCAAGAATTCTCTATAATTTGGGGTAATTATAACATGCCGTATACAAAATGCAAAGAAAAACAGGCTTAAGAAAGGTAACAATGGACTTGAAAGCTCGTCGTCAAACCCCAGAAGTACGGGTCGGCTGTGTTCGTATCGGCAACAGTTGTCCCATCGTAATTCAGTCGATGACTGATACGCCCACGTCGGATATCGAGGCCAGTCTAAAACAGACCATCGAACTGATTGAAGCTGGGTCAGAACTGGTACGTCTGACCGTTAACAACGATGAGGCTGCGGCAGCGATCCCGCACATTCAAAAACGTCTGAAAGATCAAGGCTATCAAACTCCACTGATTGGCGACTTTCACTTCAACGGACATACGCTCTTACGCAAACACCCTGATTGCGCCAAGGCATTGGACAAATACCGGATCAACCCAGGGAACGTCGGCAAAGCCAACCGTCACGACGAGAATTTCAGCCAGATCATCAAAATCGCCATCGAGCATGATAAACCAGTGCGGATCGGGGTCAACTGGGGGTCTCTTGACCAGGAGCTTCTAACGCACTTGATGGATGAAAACGCGAAATTGACAGTTCCCAAAGACTTTAAAGAAGTGACTTATGAAGCCATGATTCAAAGTGCTTTAACAAGCGCTCAACTCGCCCAAAAACTTGGTATGGGGAAAGATAAAATCATTTTGAGTGTCAAGATGTCGGTGCTTCAGGATATGGTGACTGTTTATTCGCGTCTGGCAGAGCGATGCGATTATGCCCTGCATTTAGGTTTGACCGAAGCCGGGGCTGATATGCAAGGGATCGCATCCAGTTCGGCAGCCTTGGGGATTTTGCTGCAGCAGGGAATAGGGGACACCATTCGGGTATCGTTGACACCACAGCCGCAAGTGCCTCGTTCGCGGGAAGTTGAAATCTGCAAAACCATTCTGC
>JAHFFS010000177.1 GCA_023247815.1 Candidatus Omnitrophota bacterium | reverse complement strand
TTTTGTAAACATGATTCAACTTCAACGTCCACACTTGGATTAGAGGTCCCTTCAATGGCTAACTGGCGCATCATCACCCGACGGACATTCGCGTCAATGATAGGTTGTCGTTGATCAAAAGCGATGCTTAAGACCGCTCCGGTTGTGTACGGTCCAAATCCAGGCAGCCCACGCAAATCAATGCTCTGCTCTGGTATTTTGGATTGGAATTTCTCGACAATGATCTTAGCGGCCTTATGGATGTTCTTCGCCCGCTGATAATATCCCAACCCTTGCCAAACCTTGAGCACTTTCTGCAACGGGGCCTTGGCCACACTTTTTACGTCGGGGAAAACCTTCAGCCATTTTTCGTAATAAGGAATCACCGCGGCAACGGTTGTTTGCTGCAACATCACTTCGGAAATCCATATGCGGTAAGGGTCTTTGGTCCGGCGCCAAGGCAAATCGCGAGCATTGGATTGATACCAGCGTTTGAGTTCGCGCGCGAATTCTTTACGGGGCTCGATCATATTCTCTGCTTCTTAAATCATGTCTAAAAACAATCCAACGATATTGGGATGCTGCCCGACGGGGCTGGAAATCTGGAACCGCACGCCGGCATGTTTCGCCGCGGCCTCTTTAACGATCCTCGGGATGTCCTCATCAACATGCTTACCGGAATTCAAAAAATTGAGAAGGACCAAAATTTCTTTAGCCCCTTCCCGCACGCATTGATCGATCCCGTCGGGAATGCTGGGTTGCTCGATTTCCAAAAACGCGTACTTAACAATCTGTCCCTTGAGGCCCGCCTTCATTTTTTCAATCAACAGTGCCACTTCCTTTTTGGTTTTGGGGGAATGGCTGCCGTGGGAAATCAAAAGGATTGCTTTCATGGCTTCACCTTGATCAAATTTAAAGGACGCGGAAAACGATCCACCTTCACTTCATCGCCAAAATGGAAAGGATAATGATGATGGAATCCATCAACATAAATCGCCCCGTCCTTCATGAGTGAAAAAATTTTAATGTCCTGCGATGGGGCCAAGACCGCGCCCTTCAATCGATAACGCGCTCGGCGGCCATCGTATAACTCACGCGGACGGTATTGCAGCTGCTTGCTGGTCAAAACCAAAACCTTGCCACCAGCGGAATGAATGGCACCGGTCGAACCCGCTGCCGTCGCGATCCAAATGCCGGAGCTGCGCTGCTCTTCCTCAAAACCCTTGATGGTCAAACAATACCGGCTCATGGCCGCTGGGTTCTTATGACATATCAAAAGATCATTGAGCGCGCAAATGGTCAACCGCTGGTACTTAAACCGCACTCTTAATCTTTGCAAGGCAACCGGAAGATATTGATTGCGTAAAATTTTGTCAAGGACCTTTGAAAAATTATTGCCTTCCGCGGTGCAAAAGCGTCCCACACTCCACTCTGGATCGGAATTGATCCCTAAGATCAATTGTTCCGAAACCTGCCCGGCCGCTTCCAAAAAAGTCCCGTCGCCACCAACCGTCATAACACAATCATAGCGCGAATAATCGATGGCCTCTTTGCGCGTTGCTTTGCGATACCGAATCCCTCGTGCCGCCAAAACACGTTCAATCTCCATTATCGTTTGATTGTGCCGGACATGCGTCCTTTGGAACCGCTCAAGCTCGTTTTCCTGCAATCGAATGTGCTTAGGAAAATTTTTCTGATTGCGAAAATAAGTTTGATAGGCGCTGATTTTACACAACAACAAAACATTTCGCATAAGATTTTTCTTTAGACAACCCGGCACCTGGTTATTCCGGCAATTGAAATTGAACGCGGCTTTTCAACTCCTTGATCGATCCAAAAATCTGGTCGGCTTGTTTTAAAAACCTCGGCGGCAAGGAGGTGGCAATGGCCAAACACCTTAGCCCTGCTGATTTCGCCGAAAGAATTCCAAAAGGCGCGTTTTCAATCACCACCGCGTCCTTCGCCCGCAAACCAAGTTGATCAAGGGCCTTCAAATATGGCACGGGGCTTGGTTTGCCTTGCCTAACATCAGTGCCCGATACCACAACCGAAAAGTGTTGAAACAAATCATTGGGCAGGATTCTCCTCACTTCATCGCGGGCGGTCCCGGTCACCAAGGCCAAACGAAATCCTTGACGAAGCAACTGCTGGATCAACAATCGCGAGCCAGGGATGTAACGATTTTTTACAATTTTTTTAAACAAAATTTCCTTTTTCAATAAAATCCTTTCCGCCTGATCGCGATGAAAAGGGACTTGATAGTGCGCAAAAATCTCCTGAACGCTATCGATGCCGCGCTGACCTTCCCGACGGTAAATGTCATGATGAGTCGCGGCAATCCCTTCTTCTTTAAGGACCTGCTGCCAGGCACGAAAATGATACGGCATTGTATTCGTGATCACCCCATCCATATCAAAGATGACCGCCTTAACTTTTAGAAATATCACTTTTTTCATAAAACATACTTCCGGAAACGCGGTTTGCCTCATCTTCACTTCAATTCATTTGCTTATGGTTTGGAATTGAGAAATTGGACGAATTGCGGGGCCATTGAGCAGCCCAATTGCTGAGCAATCTGGCCGTGCAGGCGAGCGTATTTCTCGTTTTTCGTATAAATGAAATGCGCCAAACCAAGGTTGTACTGTGCTTCACATAAATAGGGATTCATGCCAATGGCAATAGTGTACTCTAAAATCGCCTGCCCTACCTCGCCCTTCCTTTCATAGGCATTGCCCAAGTTCGTCACAATCGCCGGGGAGTCCGGCGCCAAGTCCAGCGCATACCCCAGAATATCGATCGCGCGGTCGTAAAGGCCTTTCAGCTTATATTGATTTCCTAAATTGCTCAAATAAACGGCCACCACTTCTCGATCATCGAGATTCTTCAAGTATTGACTTTGATTTTTCTGACCATAAAAGTAGGTCTGCAGATAATAGTCATCGGGAAGCGTTTCCCCTTGCCTCGTCGTCTCAATGTTGATCCGTTCTTTTCCGTCATCGTAACGAACAAAAAAATGCCCAGGCACGTGCACGCCGTAAAATGGCAAATTGAGATGCTGTCCTAACGCCAAATACAAAATTGACAACGACAGACAGGTCCCCCTTTTTTTATCGATGACTTGGTTCATTAGCAAACCTGACAACGGAGTGGACAGCAAATCAGCGGGGTCAATCTGAAACCCCAATTCTTGAAAAAGATATTGATTGATCACGTTGATTTTATTTTTCGGGCTGCCTTGCAGCCGGCTGGAAAGGTCTTGAGCCATTTTATAAATCCGTTCGCGATAATCTTGAATTCTAAAATTATCGTTGCTCAATTCATGAAACCCAATCCTCG
>JAHFFS010000176.1 GCA_023247815.1 Candidatus Omnitrophota bacterium | reverse complement strand
AATCCAGCAGCGACCCCTAACGCTGGTGCCCCGCGCACGCTAAGACGACGGATCGCGAGCCAAAGGGTCTTCACATCTCGGCAAATCAAATATTGGAATTTATTCGGTAGCTTGGTTTGATCAATGATTTTAATCGAACCATTGGACCAACAAATCGTAGGTTGCGTCATGGCCGCTCCTAAGTCTCGTCTTCGATACGGGGAAACAATGCTTCGTGGGACGGTAACTGCGTTCCTGGCTTTAACAGCCCCCACTTAAGGTTAAGATCCTCACATCCTAAAATTTTCAAGACATCCCTGGTCTTTTGCGGCATCACCGCAAAGAGATGAACCGTACTGATACGTAACGCCTCGGTTGCCGTGTAAAGGATCGTCCCGGCGGTCGGTAAATCACTCTTCGCGACTTTCCACGGGGCTTGCTGCTCCAAATATTTGTTCACCACACGAATGAGCTGCAATGTTGATTCGATGGCCTCATTGACACGCAAAGCTTGAATATGTTCGTTGATGGAACCAACCATCTTTTCGGCCTGGGCTTGAATAGCTTTTTCTTCAGCCCGATATTCTTTTGGTTCTGGAATTTTTCCACTAAAATATTTCCCAATCAAACCGCTGACCCGGTTCAACAGATTACCGAAATCATTGGCCAAATCGCTGTTATACCGCTTAGCAAAGGATTCCATCGTAAAATTCGCGTCCTGACCTAAAATCATTTCCCGCATCAGATAATAGCGCACCGAATCCACACCGAATTTCTCAATCAAATCCAAAGGATTCACGATGTTGCCTAATGATTTGCTCATCTTGTTCTCGCCCGTCAACCACCAACCGTGCGCGAAAATGGTTTTCGGCAAAGGCAGTTTCAATGAAAATAACATCGTCGACCAATAAACCGCGTGCGTGGTCAAGATGTCTTTGCCAATGAGATGCAGTGACGCTGGCCACCACTTTCGAAATGATTTCTCATCGATGCCATACCCGGGCACCGTGATATAATTGATCAAGGCATCAAACCAAACATAAGTGACGTAGTCCCGGTCAAAGGGAAGTTCAATCCCCCAATTCATCCGCGCTTTCGGACGAGAAATGCAAAGGTCTCCCAAAGGCTGACGAAGGAACCCTAAAATCTCGTTGCGCCGATGCGCGGGCTGAATATATTCAGGGTGTTTTTCAATGTAATCAATCAACGTCTGCTGATATTTCCCCATTCGGAAAAAATAATTCTTCTCATTGATCTGTTTGACGTCTCGGAATTGGCCGGAACGCATCTCAATCTCGGTAATGAACCGTTCTTCCGCGACCGAGTACCAGCCGGCATATTCCGCTTCGTAAATATCACCCGCCGCATGAACCTCTTGCAAAACCTTTTGGACCATCTTGACGTGCCGCTCTTGGGTTGTCCGGATAAAGTCGTCATATTGGACATTCAAACGTTCCCAAAGTTCGAGAAACCTTGGGGCCAAATCATCGCAATGCTGCTGAGGAGAAAGTCCACGCTTTTCAGCTGCCTGTTGGACTTTCTGTCCATGCTCGTCGAGACCTGTTAAGAAAAAGACATCCTGTTCGGCCGACCGATGATACCGCGCTAGGACATCCGCCAAGATGGTCGTGTAGGCATGACCAATGTGCGGCTTGTCATTGACGTAATAAATCGGGGTTGTTACGTAAAACGTGTTATTCATCTTCACTTTGAACGATTAATTTTTTGTCATTGCGAGGAACAAAGTGACGAAGCAATCTTCTAACGATAAGATTGCTTCGCTTCGCTCGCAATGGCACTGGAACTTTTTTTACGATCGGACATGACCAGAAAATCACGCGAAGTTTTCCTGCGGACTTAAAATAAGTTTTGTGGTTTTCCCTTCCCCCAAATCGATCATCGCGACACGCTTAAGAACGTTGATGTCCATGACCCGGCCGCGCCCGTCCGGCGTATTGACCTTATCTCCGACCCGCGGCAACGCGCGTGCCAATTCTTTGTACACCCGAAATTCATAAGCCATGCAGCATTTGATTCGTCCGCACAAACCGGAAATGCGTGAAGGGTTGAGCGGTAAATTTTGTTCTTTCGCCATCTTAATCGATAAACCATGAAATCCTTTCAAAAAGGAACTGCAGCACAGTTCACGGCCGCAGACGCCATAACCACCGACGATCTTGGCCTTATCACGCACGCCAATCTGTTTCAGTTCAATCCGAACCCGAAAAATCTTGGCGAGGTCTTTGACCAGGGTGCGAAAATCAACCCGCCCTTCCGAACTGAAAAAAATGATGATTTTACTGCAATCAAAAGTGTATTCCGCCTTAATGATCTTCATCGGCAAGGACTGTTCATTGATCTTGCGCATACAGATGTTGATCGCGTCCTTGGCTTTCTGCTGGTTATTACGGATCTGATTCCAATCTCCGTCAGTGGCCTTGCGGGTGATCTTGCCTTCCACATTTTCGGCCTTACCCGCGCAAACCCGGTTCAGGTCCGAAACCACCCGGGCAAACTCGGTACCGCGGCTGACCTCGAGAATGACGGTATCATCGCGAGCGCATTCAATGTCATTCAAATCAACATTTTGAATGCCACGGTATTCGCCCAATTGCGCTTCTATGATCTTGCCCATATCTTCTCTCGCAGTAAAATGAATGGAATTTTGACATTCAAATTTTCTTCCATCATCCGGAATGTCTCGACGATCTGATCAATGCAGGCGTCCAATTGCTCAACGGAATAACGCTGAAACTCTTGCCGCAACTGCAGAATCCGGTCCTTATTCATCAAACGGCTTTCCTCGACCCCGATCTTTAAAAGCATCACGTCTCGAAACCAACTCAAGAGCACTTTGAGAGCGTCTTGACCAAGGCCTTTATCAACGCCCAAATCTTTCAAATCATTTTCATTATTCCGTTTATAAACCATATTGTCAATGATTTCATTCTTGCGATCAAAAAACTTCTCTTCATAAAGCCGCAGCGCCTGCCCCAAACATCCTTCACTGTAAAGCGCTAAAAAATGCGCTTGCTCTTCTTGGACTCCCGAGGTCTTTTGCAACTCCCTTTGAACAGCGGCCGGCAACAAGGGAAAAAAATTCACGGCTTGGCATCGGGAACGCACTGTGCTCAAAATCTTTTCAGGATGGGCCGTGGTTAAGATGAGTAAGCTGGTTGAAGTTGGCTCTTCCAATGTCTTTAGCAGCGCGTTGGCACCGTCGGTCGTCATGGTCTCGGCATCTCTCACAATAAAAATCTTTTTTTCCGCTTCAAAGGGCCGCAATTGGCTGCGACCGATCAACTCGCGGACCTTCTGAATCTTGATCGAAGTTTCCTCTTCCTCCAG
>JAHFFS010000175.1 GCA_023247815.1 Candidatus Omnitrophota bacterium | reverse complement strand
CGTATCAAGATTGTTCGCGTAATCGCTTTATTTTTGTTGATTTCGATCGCGCTTGATCTGTTCTATGTCCAGGTCATTAGGGGAGCCTATTTTCATAATCTCAGTGTTAATAATCACATCCGGGTCGTTCCTTTGGAAGCGCAGCGCGGGGTGATCCGCGACCGTGATGGCGACACTTTAGTTGATAATCGTTTATCGTACGATGTCGCGGTGGTCCCGCAAGACATCCGGGAGAGTGAGGAATTATTTGCCTTTTTGGCCGAGACCCTCAACGAAAAAAAACGTGATTTGCTTCAGCGTTTTTTTCAGCGAAAAGTCGCCGCGTTTGCGCCGGTTGTGATCGTTTACGACGTCGATAAAAAAGTGGCGATGCTGTTGGAGGAAAATCGATTCCGTTTCCCCGGCCTGTATATTCAAGAATCCTTTCGTCGTTTTTATCCATTCGAGCAGGCTGGCGCGCACGTGCTTGGTTACGTCGGTAAAATCGATAACTCCAAGGTAGATCAGGTTAAAGAGTATGGTTATAATCCGGAAAGTTTGGTCGGATACGATGGGGTCGAGGCGTATTATGACCGCTATTTGCAGGGGCAGGCCGGCGGCCAGCAGATCGAAGTCAATAACCACGGCCAACAAGTGCGTTTATTAGGGGTCCGTGAACCGCAGAAGGGAGAAGACCTGGAATTGACCATCGACGGCGATATTCAGCGGATCGCGGCAAAAATTTTAGGAGAGCAGCGGGGGGCGATCATTGTCATGGATCTTGATACCGGCGATATTTTGGGATTGGTCAACTCGCCAAGTTATAATCCCAATGTTTTTAGCGATCAGAAACTGCGGAGTCAGGCGCCAGGCATCTTGACGGACTCGTCGGCACCGATGTTGGATCGCGCGGTTAAGGGCCAGTATCCGCCGGGCTCGGTTTTTAAAGCCGTGATGGCCATGGCCGGATTGGACTCGGGCACGATTTTCAGCCAAACAACAACGCAATGTCCCGGTTACTATCTGCTGGGAGAACAAAAATTCCTCTGCGCTCATGTCCATGGCGTAGAAAATTTGGTGCAGGCCATTGCCCATTCCTGCAATGTCTATTTCTACACGCTAGGAAGAAAATTGGACGCGGATAACATCAGCAAATATGCCCGTTTATTCGGGCTCGGAGAGCGGACGAAGATCGATCTGCCGTTTGAGGCCGCCGGACTGGTTCCCAGCAAGGCCTTGCGGCAGTCGAAAAATCAAGGAGGCTGGTACACCGGCGACACCCTGAATTTTTCGATTGGGCAGGGGGATTTATTGGTGACCCCGATTCAGTTGCTGCGCATGATGGCAACCATTGCACGGTCGGGAGAAGTGGTGCAGCCCCATTTGATCAAAAAAATTGGTCAGCAAGAGATCGTTCGTTTATCCAGCATCAAATCCATCAGGATCGACAAAAAATATTTTGATCTTGTCCACAGTGGTTTGAGATCGGTGGTGCAGGATCCCGAGGGGACCGCCGGGATACTCAATATGGATGGTTTTGAGGTTTTTGGCAAGACCGGGACCGCGCAAAGCAATTCGCAGCGGAAACATCACGCCTGGTTTGTGGGATATGATTTGAGCGGCAAACAAAAAATCGCGTTTTGTGTGTTTTTGGAATACGGTGGTTCCAGTTATCACGCGGCGATGCTGTCGCGGTATTTGCTTCAGGAGATGCGTAAAGAGGAGATCATCTGATGCGCCGGCATTTGGCTTTTTTCATCTGGATCACGACCATTTTGATCATTGGTATGGGGCTTTTGGCGGTTTATAGCGCCTCTTATCATAACCCACGGGTTTCTGACACCGTATTTACGAGTCAATTGGTCTTTGCGATCGTCGGCCTTGTTCTCATCCAGTTGTTGAGTCAGATTGATTATCGAAAATTTTTTGACCTTTCCTATTTTTTTTACGGCGGATGCGTCTTTTTGCTGTTGTTGGTCATGGTCGTCGGCCGTCACGCCTTGGGAGCGCAGCGATGGATCAATTTCGGTCCCTTAAGTTTTCAGCCGTCGGAGCTGGCCAAGTTGGGATTGATTTTTGCTCTGGGCCGGTATTTCAGCGAGAACATTTCAAAGATCTCTTTCAGTTTTTTAACCTTGACGCAGCGTTTATGGAGGGATTTATTTTTTCCGTTTTTTCTCGCTTTGCTGCCGATGGTGCTCATCTTCAAACAGCCGGATTTGGGGACCGCCATTTTGATGTTTGGGATTTTTTTGATTATGCTTTTTGTCAGCGGAATTCACTATCGCTATTACCTTTCTTTTCTGGGAGTTTGTTTGTGCCTTGTTCCTTTTGCCTGGCATATTTTGAAGTCGTATCAGCGGGATCGGCTTTTGGTTTTTTTAAATCCCAATATTGATCCTTTGGGGGCGGGATATACGATCATCCAATCCAAGATTGCCATAGGTTCAGGGTTGTTGTTCGGTAAGGGGTGGCTGGCGGGAACGCAGAACCAACTCAATTTTTTGCCGGAGCGCCATACCGACTTCATTTTCTCGGTGATTGGAGAGGAGTGGGGGTTGATGGGAACGATTTTTCTCTTGGCGTGTTATGCCATGCTCATCACCTGTGGCTTCATCATTGCCGAGCAGGTCAAAGACAAATTTGGCACCCAGGTGACGATCGGGATCGTTGGTATTTTGACCCTGCAGGTGGCGATCAACATCGGAATGGTTTTAGGGTTATGTCCGGTGGTTGGAATCACGTTGCCTTTAGTGAGTTACGGTCGGACCTCGTTTCTCATTTTTGTCCTGATGATTGGATTTTTATTAAACCTGAGCAAACGACGGACGATTTTTTAAACCAACCCCGGGGGTTGAACCTAGCATGGGAGAAAAAAAATGATGACTGGTATTTTGATTTTGTGTGGTGTTGTGGTTTTTGTGATGTGGGGTGTCAGCATTTACAATGGCCTGGTTCAGTTGAAGGTGAGAGGTGACAATGCTTGGTCGGATGTGGACATTCAAATCAAACGCCGTTATGATCTGATCCCGAATCTGGTGGCCACGGTGGAAGGGTATGCCAAACATGAACGGACAACACTGCAGGCGGTCATTGAGGCGCGCGCGAAAGCGATGGGCTCATCGGGAGTCGCGGAAAAAGGCCAAGCCGAAAATTTTTTGACGAACACGTTAAAGTCATTATTTGCCGTTGTTGAAAAATATCCAGATTTGAAGGCCAATGAAAATTTCATGCGATTGCAAACCAGCTTGATCGACATTGAGGAAACCATCCAATCCGCCCGTCGCTATTATAACGCCGTGGTCCGTGATTTCAATACCATGATTCAAATGTTTCCATCGTCGCTCA
>JAHFFS010000174.1 GCA_023247815.1 Candidatus Omnitrophota bacterium | reverse complement strand
CCGGAGTTCGCGGAAGGAAACGATAAGGCCATCGGCACCTCTTACACAATTGCAGATAACGACAAGATAGCCGATGCGATTGAAACGGCTGAACAAAACGGCCGGGTAACGGATCTCAACGATCCATTATACAGCCGCAGAGGAACGACCGCGCTTCAGATCATCCGAGAAAACATTCAGGATAAGATAGCAGCGGAAGAAGCGGATCTGTTGACTGCCTTTGCCGGAGGTTCTGTCGGTCAAATTGCTCGTGTTGAGTATAAAGTGGTTCAATTGATAGCTGACCATTCAGTTAACCTTCCTGAGAATTCTAAGACTTTTCCGGTTGTGAGTGAAGAATCTCAAAAGCGCGGGCCGGTCGTCTTCTCCGAATATGTTGAGGTGGATGGTGAACTTGTCCTGCGCGTTTATCTGACTAAGGCCTTTGTTGAGGAAAATTTGTTACCGGAGTATCTCATCATCATTGCTCAGGCTATCAAACATGAACTGGATGAAAAGATTTTTGGTAAAAGCCATTTGGAGGCGTTTTTAAGAGAAACTGATCTGGAAAGGAACCCACAAGATGATATTTCTTTCTTGGCAGGGTATCAATTAAATCTGCGCGGGCAGCAGAATGAGGAAGAATACCGTGTTTATTTGGCGAAATTGGTGGACGGAACGGATCAAAAAATTAATGATTTGAATGAAGCCTTTGCCAAAAATCAGATTACGAGAGAAGTCCATGCTAAGGCCGTCATGTATGCTCGATCTGTGAAAAAAGTAGTCACGCATTTCTTGTTTAGCCTGCAACCCCGGGAAGCCGTGATGAATCAAATCCGCAATTCGTCGGAATATACAGACCCCGGTGGCATCCTGGCTTTGGCGGGCGGTGATGACAATTTAGCGGCGCAATGGGTTTACGAGGCGTCTTATTACGAGCGCAAGGATCCCACTTTGGATTTAACACCTCAAGAAGCGCTTTCTTATGTCCAGGTCATTACTTGGCAATCCTTCAATGATATGATGCGAGTTTTTGATGAAAATGACAATCCTGAGGATGTTCGCAAGAAAACTTTGGACTTGATCCGCGTCAATGCCCGGGCCAAGAATATCCGTTTCTCCCAAGTCGTTTTGGACAAAACAAAAGCAAATGGCAATGACGGCGAAGCCCGCAACGGAGCGAAATTAGAGCCGGAAGATGTGGAGGTGGCTTTGATCACCGGTGGGACTGGCGCGCAGGAAATCTTCCGTGCCTTTGAGGAGCAGGGAATTTCTTTTGCCACGGCACAAAATGTTACTGACAGCGGTGGCAGTTCCGGCCGGCTCATTCACCTTCTTTCTCAGTTTTTTGGTATTGATGTCCCCAATATCATTGGCGATCATGCCACTTCTTTGGAAGACGGCATGGCTGGTCAGGATTATACCGATCTTTTGAGTTTTCGGATTCCCGCGGAACATGTCCCCGTGTCAGGAAAACTCCGTGATTTCGTGAAGTTATATCTGCGTGGACTTTATCTGGATCAGAACATTGTCAAACAAGTCAATTTCCCCATGTTTGTCGCGCATGTTTTGGAGATGGCAAAAGTTTTTGATGATTATTTCAGCGAGGCCAACGGCCGCAAGATCGCGATTGGCGGGCACAGTGTGAAGAATTTGATTCTCTTGGCTTGTTACGCCAAGAACAATGCTTTTGTTCAGGAAAATGGGCTTTGGCGGCTTGATGAAGCAGGGATCCAGGCTGGTATGCATGAATACATGGATCTCTTGGGGCATTGGGGCAAGGCCATTGACGCGCCAGTGAGTTTGCAGCACGCGCACATTGAGGCTGAATTTGCCGACGGTAAAGTGGTTGTCAGTGAAGACGAGATCGGTGACAAATTCAATGCTGAGCGTATTGTTGATCTTCGTTTTGAGAATGGCGCCCAGCCGTCTTCTTCGGATTATGCCCGTCGGGTTATTGCTGGTGCCAAGAAAGCGATTATGGTCACGACCGGCAGTCCCGCTACCTCGATTTGGCCGGTCTTTCTTTATCCGGAGGTCGCCAAGTCCTTAAGAGACCGCAAAGATGTTCCGCGGGTTTTGATTATCAATCCCAATCTCACCAATGACGCGCCTCATATGAGTGTGACCGATATTATTTTATTTTATGAAAAACTTTTGCAAAGAGCGACTGGTGATCCAAACGCCAAATTTGAAGATTTTTTTGACCATGTCACTATCAGCACCAATGACGCCTTGGTGATCGCCCAAAGGGTGGGATCGTTTACCGATGACCTAGAACAGGTCAACGCCTTCAGGGATTTTCTTTCCAGCCAGCCGCAGCAGGTTATTGATTTGAAATTGAGCGCGACCCAGGAATTGATCGATCGGTTTTTAGCAGAAGGTGGTTTGGATGAGTACGGCCAGCCACAGGGAACTGCCCCGCCGCAAGATATCGGCGATAAAAACCGTTATGTGTATGTGTTGGAGCATAATCCCGTAAGGTTGGAGTATGACGCCGAGGGAGTGGCCAATCGTGTGGATCTCATTTCCCATTTGGCCAGGGCTTTAACGGAAATAAAAAGAAAAATGAACGAGTACGATTTAAGAGAAAATGATGCTGATATTGAAAAACTCACCCGCGGGCCGCTCATTCTAACCGACGCGGATCGCGCGTTTTTAGAAGCAAGGAATGTTATTGTACACGCTACGTCGCTGGTAACACTGATCCCTAAAGAAGTTCGTCCCCCGGGCGGCGGCGCGCCGGAACATAGGGTTACGATTGGGTTTAGTCCTGCGTTGCTGCGTGGGCATGTCATCAATCCGCTGATCGAGCGGGTGAATCTGGTGGACAGCCTCAATGCCGGCAATGCTCGGACAACTCTTATCAACTGGGCGGCCAAAGAGCATGATCCCGTGACCCTTGAGGCGACGTATCAGACTGTTAGAAAACGAATCAATGATCGAGGTGTTCAGGAATTGGTCAGCTTTATTACACAGATTCAGGACCGCGGTTATAGGAATAAAGCTACGGAACTTTTGCGGCAAGGTTTATCAAACAGAATCAATCAGTCTGAATTGGATTTTCTTTTATCCACATTGCCGAATATTCAAAACGGTCATGATAGCGCAACTTTACACGCCACAGGTGTCACTTACAACGATGAAGATTTCAATGCCATGCGCGATGACGTGGTATCTGCGAGAAACAGCGGGAGGATTGCGGCGCTTGCGCAATATTCCGTCGACAGTCAGCCGATTTTAGAGGCGATCAGCACGGTGATCCAAAGCAACGGCCCTCCAGCCAATGGGTCAACACCGGAAGAAAGGGAAAGGCGGGCGCTTGAGCAATCGCTTTTAATCAATGCCC
>JAHFFS010000030.1:1391-10951 GCA_023247815.1 Candidatus Omnitrophota bacterium | reverse complement strand
TATCTTTCCTTTTTGGCCGCCCGTTATGGGGTTCTCTATAACCAAAATCAGCCAGTGACTGAAATTTTCAGTGGACAGAAAGATGGTTACAAGGTCATTGAGTATTTGCAAAATCTTCCACGCTCACACGATCATATTGTCAGAGCGGGATTGGTGCAGTTTCTTAAAAAATTCATGGCCAGGGAATATGATATAAACTTTTCTTTAATACGTCTTGTTGAACTCATCCGCGCAAAGCCGGAAGCCTTTCTTGCCGGTATCGGGGAATATGACGAATTTGAAATGAAAATGCTGGTAAAAGTTTTGTACCGACTTCATCTTAACGAAGTGCTGATAGATATGGTTCTTCGCTTAAAGGAGGAAGGCCGGTTCAGCGACAGTCAATTACGGGACATGAGTTATTATTGGGGAGATTTAGAAAAGGGTGTTGCCCAATATCGCCAATACAAACATCCTTCGGAATTCGCGTACCTACCGTTTGACATAGAAGTTAGTTGGATAGATAGATATCACAGGACAATTGTTAACGCCCTCAGGAATGATCTCTTGCTGTTCAAGATAGATACCTTCAATTGGGATCCGCAGTTTCGGTATTACTACAGTCGCTGGAAGAAAGACAATGAGTTGATAAGTGAATTATGGCCAAATTATTTAAAAGCGCCTGATGCAGTAAAACACAATTTTATTGAAGACCTCCTGTCTAGCATTGATAATATTTTGTTCGATGAGGAAGAGACATTGCTCACCGAGATGTTGCATGACGGATTAGCCATGGCGTTTTTATTGGGGATCATCAACAGTTTATCTACATATTTGTATGATTATCTGCGGAAGAAGGATCGGATCGGTAAAAGTGCTGGACAGATAGCGCGGGAAATTGCAACACGAGCCAGCCAAATGGTGCAGGATGTGGATGGAAGAGTCCTTCAGCGACTGGGACGTTTGGAAGAGCAGTTGGCAAGATCATTGAAAGAAAAATTGGGCAGAGCCGGGGACGATATCGATCTTAAATTTGTTCAACAAGAAGTTCAACGGTTTAGAGAGAGAACAAAGCAGCGGATCGATGATCAGAAGCTCAGAAAATATCCTTTGCAACTGCTGGCCGAGAAGATTCCGCCAGATTATAAAGCGACCCGCGCCAACCGGTTGCTCAGGACATTGCCGTTTTTGGGGGTATTTTTTATGAAAGAGCCAGAGAATTTTCGTCTACGGCAGGAATTGAATTTGGCCGTACAAGCGGCCTTTGAATCCGGCGCGCCTGACGTTGTTGCCTCAGGTTATGACCCCACGGCCATAGAAAATTATTTAAGAATCTTGAAAGATGCGATCGAACCGTTTGTCAAAAAAGGAGAGACGGAACGTTCATCGGAAAGGACTGAGCATCTGATTCCCTTCGCGGAATTGTCGAAACAGGTTATGGAAACCGCGAAGCGTTCGGACAAAGTGGATTGCGCTGAACCCTTGAATATCGCGGTGAGGGTGAATGGAGTTACTTTCCATACCAAAAACCCAGGGTTGGGGACGGAATTTTATTCGATCGAAAGACAACAGGGGGCAGAAGATACCAGAAGAATTGAATGGAACGCGAACGCCCGTACCGGAGAGGTACACGTCATTCAGACCCATGAAGAAGTCAACCCCATGACGCAAATGACCGCGGTCTTAGATCTTAACGCATTGTGGGAAGGAAATAATGAAGAGCCATCGATCAATGTCAATCCATATTCTCACCGCTTCCATAGCCGCAGCGACGCGACCATATGGGTCGCCGAATTGGTGCATACGGCTAAGTTGATGTATGAGAAAAATCGAAAGAGTCAGCGGATAAAAAGCAATTTGCACTTGAACGAACTTATGATCCTGCTCCCGGAAGGAAAGAAGGTCATCATTAAAGATTTGCCGCGCGCCAAAAGTTACGTGGTATTGCTCAAGATCATTTTAGAGCGGCTGCGGCCGCATTATGAAAATGTTGAAAGGAAACGAAGGTTTCGAGAAAAGGTGGAGACTTGGACCTACCGATTTTATAACGATGAAAATCCTCAGGCGCGTAATTTATTTGATGATGCTGAGGCTCTCGGCGAGCCCGAGGTCTTGCAAAGGATCGGCCCGGTTGGCCAGCCTTCATTTGCTGATCGAAACATTGATCGGTATAATTTTCAGAAATCCTTTCCGAAAAAAAATGTTATTTGGGTTGGTCATTATCCGTACGCCCACCGGATGCTGGAGGATGATAAGGCTTTTGCCAGGTCAAACATTTTATGCTGGCGAGGAGACGTGGCGGAAAATATTACAAATTTTCGTAGGCAAGGAAATGAGGATGAATTTTTTTCTTGGATTAATGAATGGGACAGCTGGTTTGGTCATCAGACGCAGGTTGCGGCTCGAGTTGCCGCGCAGCAAGCGGCTGGGCAAGCGGCCCAACAGTCAGAAACAAGTGATCAATTTTTGTTGAGTTCCGCGACACCGCAAGTTGTTGCAGGTAAGGACGTTGGTGGTATTGACCTGGATTCTGGTAATCTCGATTTGGAAATTAAAAATCATACCGCGGGAGCCGGCTTTTCTTTACCCGATCAAGGCTTGGACGCGGAGAATTTGGCTGGCTTTCAGCCGATTTTGATTGATATTTCACCGGTGACCGATATTCCCACCCTCATCGGCGCCCAGGGAGAAGGAGGTTCTTAGCACCTCGCTACAGTTTATTGACAGGGAACTGTCTCTCATTTTGATGCTGTGTTATACTGATATTGGGTGATGATCATGAAATCAAAAATTCTGCAAAAAGACCACGAAGAAATGATTGCCATTTCTAAAAAAATGACACCGGGAGAACGCCTGTTGGCATTTTTAAAGCACTCTCAATTGGTCAGTCAAATTTATCAAGCCGGCGTTGACATGCGCAAAAAATCATTTTGCGCATCATCGACCAAGCAGAAGAATTCCGCAAAATCATGAAGGCCAAAGGATCAGGGCAATCTTCTCTTTTATTGTTGGATGTGATCATAGTTTTAGATAAACTCGATATCCCTTATGCCATTGTGGGGGCCATGGCAGCATCATTTTATGGCGTGGTCAGAGCCAGTATGGATGCCGACGCCGTCATCTCGGTTGACGAGTCCCAGCCGCATGTGAAAGATTTGTTGTCTGAATGTAAGAAAAGACGATGGAAAGTCATCCATCGACGGGGGGATGAAGCAGATCCTATTGGTGCTGTGATCAATATTCAAGATCATTATAACAATCGTGTTGATCTTCTCATAGGTATTCGTGGAATGAAACCAGATGTTTTTTCCCGCGCCAGAGTGTCTTCATTCCTGGGCTCTCAAATTCGAATCATCGCCATCGAAGACTTTATCGCAATGAAAATTTTCGCTGGTGGGCAGCTAGATATCCAAGATGTCATAGGAGTTTTTAAGGTTTCTGGAGAAAAGATCGATAGGGTTTTGCTCAAAAAGGCAGTCGCGCATTATGGAAAAAAAGCATCTGCCGCATTAAATTCGTTATTACACGATTTTCTATAATAGTGATTTTTCCGTTTCTTTTTATTAAAGGGGACTGTCCTCTATTTTGGGAATGTCCATTCTGAAAAAGTGGTTGACAATGCGCTTTTCCATGACAAAATAAATCTATTACGTCCCCCAGACGTAAATGTGGTTTGAAATTTTTTCCAGTAGTATTCCCCATTTTTAAAAAAAGCCCCTATATTTTTTTAATCCCGCTGCGCGGAAAGCCGCGGATATTAACTCGAGGATGGGTAGCGGATTCCCGCCACGCGGGACTTTCGCTCCTGCAAAAGTTTATGGAGAACCCGCGATGTTAGTTCGAGGAGCTTCAGCATGACCCGTCGTGTTATTGAGCGTTTCATGTTGATTGGATTGCTCTGTTCGCTTGGGTTTCTGGCGTATGCCGTATTTTTTTATTCACCAGAAATCCAAGGGCCGCACGCCGGTCCCATGATGAAAATGGGCCTGAACATCGAGGATCTTGACCATTTGCTGTCCGAGGAAAAAACATTTCATTCAGCGGCGGGCAGCAAGCGCAATCTTTTTGCTTTTGCCAGTGATCAAGAGCCGGTTGTGGCCATGTTACCGCAAACCGATTTGCCGCAGAATTATCAGGTGGTGGGTTTGATCTTTGCCCACCCATCCTCCGAGGTATTGATTGAAGACAAACAGAATCAACAGACTTTGTTTTTGGCGGAAGGCGAACATCAAGGTGATCTCTTGATTGAACGGATTGAACAGGACCGCGTTTTTGGCTTTTTTAAAAATCAACGGTTTGAAGTGGTGGTTAATGAGGACGGTGAATTTGTTTCAGCTCAGTAAAATGACATTCCGACAGCAGTGGGGGTGGGCGCCATTGGCGGGTATGCTTTGTTTGCCTCTGCTGGTTCCCATCGCGGCGGCGAGCGTTGACAGCAGTTTTCCTCAGCCTCCCCAGATATTCGCGGAACCACCTGTTCCATCGCAGAATTCGGCAAGCCCGGATCAGATTTCGACTCAGTCCGACGAGCGCAAGCTGTCCTATGACAGCGCTTCAGGAAAACTCGATGTCCTTGAATTGAAAGATGTCGATATCGCGGAAGTGCTCAAGCTCATTTCTCGACGGGCCAATCTCAATATTGTCGTCAACGGCAATGTGAAGGGCAAGGTCACGTTGTTCTTAAAAGACGTTGAGGTTAAGTCGGCCCTCCGGATGATCCTTGTCGCCAATGATTTGGCTTATGAAGAAAATGACGGTATCCTGCAAGTGATGACGGCCCAGGAATACGAACGCAAATTTGGCCTTAAATTTGGGATTTGTCTTGAAACCAAGCTGATCAACCTCAAAGAAATCCGCGCCAGCAACGCGGCGAAACTATTAAGTGAAATGAAAGGGCCGGATGGCAGCATCCTTTCCGACGATGTTTCCAATACCCTGCTCTTGAAAGACACCGCAGAGAAGATCGCCCAGATGGAAGAATATCTGCGAAATATCGATATCACGACCTATACCCGGTCTTTCGCGATGAACAATATGTCGGCACAGGAAGCGGCGAAGAAGGTGAAAGAAGTTTTGTCGCCGGGGTTGGGCAAAGTTTGGTTTGACGAAGGCACCAACAAATTGTTTGTCCGTGATACCTTCCAACAATTGAAATCGGTCCAGGAATTTTTGGCCGCGATCGATGAGCCCCGACGGACCATCATCGTTGATCTGAGCTATGCCAAGGCCGAGCAGGTAGCAAAGAGTGTTAACAATGAATTAACCAAAGACGTTGGTTATGTCGATCATGACCAACGCACCAATCAGGTGATCGTCAGCGATATCCCGTCGAAGGTGGATCATATTGAGACGATGATCAAGGCCTTGGACAAACAGGAAGAAGAGGTCTTGATCGAGGCCAAAATCGTGCAGGTGACTTTGCAGGATGAATACAAGATGGGCGTTGATTGGCAGGCGGTCATTCCGAAATTGCACGACATGCAATTGGCCGGTGATTTTGGCGGACTGGCCAGCACGCTGGGATCTGACGTTTCAAAGAAAGGGCAGGTGCGGGTTGGCACCTTAGCCCCTGATCAGGATAATTATGAGGCCGTGGTCGACGCGTTAGCCACGATGGGAAAAACCAAGGTTCTTTCCAATCCCCGTATTGTGGTTCTTAACAATGAGCAGGCCAAAATTTTGGTCGGGACCAATCAGCCTTATGTGACATCGACCACCACAACAACTTCTTCCGGACCGGTCACCAACGCCGAAACCGTTAATTTCATTGAGGTTGGAGTGAAGCTGTATGTAACACCGGTGATCCATAACGACGGATACATCACCATGAAGATCAAGCCAGAGGTCAGCAGCGCCCCAACATCACTGCCAACAGGCAGCAAAAACAGCATCCCGATTGTTGATACCTCGGAAGTGGAAACGACCGTGCGCGTTAAAGACGGAGCCACCATCGTGATGGGTGGGTTGATCAAGGATGAACAAGGTCTGGATGAAAAAAAGGTCCCGCTTTTGGGTAGTATCCCGGTTTTAGGAATGGCCTTTAAAAATACTTCAAAAACCAAGGCGAAAACGGAGATTGTGATCTTTTTAACCCCCAGGATTATCACTGGCGATCAGCAGCCTGATTTCGCCAATCAAGAAGAGATACCGCAAAGAATCGTTAAAGACCTTGTCCCTTACGGATCCTTCTAAGTATTTTAGCACTATCATTGGCCCATCCCATCAGCATTCCGTCCTCTCCTAACTTCATGTATTTCAATAAAATTTGGCTTTAAGGAAAGTCCGCGTGTTTGTCAAATAACCATGACGCTTTCATGGAAATCCCTTGATTTTTTCGCATAATCCTTATAAACTATACTATTAGGGTTTTAACAATTTTGAGCAAATGTTCAAATATAATAAGCTAATAGCGATTATTTTGAGTTGCGGACTTTGGGGTTTATACTCCATTCCCCTGGGTCCTTTGAGTTTCGCTCAATCTCCAGAAAATGACATAATGTCGATAACTGAGTTAGAGAAAAGGCAAGCGACCATGACTGATGATTCTTTGATGACATTGTTTTTTAACCCTGATAATCGGCAAAAAGCGCAAGCAATGCTTGAAAAATTGTATGCTGAAGAAGCCGGCGAACAGGTGGAATACCAAAAAGATTATGCCAATCCCGCGGACAGCAAACATCTTGCAGAGTACGGTCGGGTTTGGGTGTATACGCAAGGCATTATCCTTGATCAGGCCGTGAGGACCGGCCACGCTAAGAAGTCCCATGAATTGGCCCGCTGGCTGGTCGAGCATATTGAGACCGTTCAACTCGAAACGCAGGAGAAATTGGCCGGCGGCTGGAATTTTTCCTACAACACCCTTGGCGATGATTTTAAAGATCCGCGTTTGGTCACCGGTGCCAATGCCTGGGCGCTCATCGGACTGGGAAAATACATAACATCAGACGTTTTTAAAGACGTGCCGGCAGAAGAGCCGACACGATTTAAAGAGGCTTTCCGTGAGGTTTTAAAAGGGCTACTTGACCTGCAGCGCGAAGACGGGTTATTCACCGCTGGATGGACGATCGTTGAATTGCAGCATCTGCAAGATGGAGAGAAATATTATGACGTTTTGGATAAATTTGGTTATGGGGGCGGGACCCGCGTTAAGGCCGAGAATGTTGTCACTGAACACAATGTCGATATGCTGGCCCTTTTGAATCTGGCCATTGACTTTTCCGTCGAGCTCGGGTTGGATGACCGTCAGGAATTGATCAGTCGTAAAAGCAAACTGATCAACGCGATCTTTACGAAATTGTATGACGATCAGCAAAGACGTTTCATCACTGGCCGGGTGATCGAAGACGGTAAAGAGCGCCAGAGCGAACATGCCGCGATCGACAACGCGACCTGGCTAGCGTTGTCCTCGAGACTTGAGGAGTTTTCCGACGAGGACAAAGAGAAACTCGCCCAAGCGCTTGATTACACGTTAAAGAACTTCGCTAAGATTTTAACGCATGATGGAAAAAATTATTACGGGGCGGTTTATTTTTTGAATTATTTTGAAGATCCCTATATTCAGCCCTCTGATCAGCAAGAACAGGTTTATCATTTGGAAGCGACCACGGGTTTGATCTTAGCGCTCATGAAATTCAGTGAGGCGTTTGCCGATCATCCGTTGGCGATCAAATTTCAAGCCGAGGCCAAACGTTTATGGTTGAACCTCCAATTGTTCATCACCGATTTTGGATTTCCTTACGCTTCACAGATGATCCACAATTTGACGACCATTTTGCCGTCGAGTACGGCTGCGATTTGGTATTTGGATACGTATGACCATTTCCTACAGCGGCTTTCTGATCTGCGGATCAAAGCTGTGGGATGTTTCGACGAGCAAGAGCATTTGGTTTTTCAACCCATTGCGGGAACAAAGTTGACTTGCCACGGCCGAATTGATAATGCCGGGCCTGCCGAGACCGGTGTTTTTTATTATCAATGGCTGGTGGATCAGAAAGAAGTTTTTTGGGGAGCCCACGGCGGTTTGCCGGCGGCACAACAGGACCATCTTGACTTTCTCTGGGTTGTTCCGGGGATAGTACTGGGGATAGTACCGGGGATGGTGCCGGAAGAAAAGGTTCAATCGCTTGAATTGCGCGTCGGTGTTGGCCGCGAAGGAAAAGAGATCAATGAACGGAATAATCGGTTGGGAGTAACCTTCGCGAAATGACGGCCACCAATGAACGACATTTAGGGACCGCTTTGTTTGTTATTGCTCTGGGTTTGCTTTGGGGCATGCCTTCTACGCTTTTTGCCGCAGCACCGATCCCCAAGCGGTTGTCGTTGGAAAAGTGCATTGACACGGCGATAAAAAATAATTTGGAACTGGAAATCGAATATAAAAAAGTCAAATTGGCAGAGACCCGTTTGGGGATTTCTTATCGCGAGTTTTTTCCGGATGTCAAATTGAAAGCCAGCGAGACTTTGGGCGAGTTGTCGGTTGGTGATTTTGAAGGGCGTTCGTTTCGCATGGAAGGACGCCAGCCGTTGTACCATGGTGGAGAGATCGTTGCCAGCAATCAGCAGGCGCGGGAGATCCTGAAATCCAGTATGGCAGCCAGCCATCGCATCGAAGAGGAAATCATTTTCGCGGTGCGGGAAGCGTATTTCCGTCTTATCGGAAAGAAAAGCATCTTAAAGCAGCTGCAGATGGATAGGATGGAGGCTGCTGATTTTTTGAAAAAAATTCAGGAAGGGGTGAAGGACGGTGTCGTAGCACAGATCGAACTTCTCGGAGTGGAATACCATCTGAATCAAATCACGAATCTTTATTATTCGGCGATTAAGGATTTTAGAGAGGCCGAGTATGATCTCAAGGCGGCCATGAACGTCGACGCTAAAGAGGAGGTCGGTATTCTGAATTATGATTTGGACATCTTTGATTTTTCGTCACAAATTTTTGAGGTCAAGCAAGCGTTGCAGACCATTCCACAGCAAATTCCAGCTTTGGCCGCGTCGATGGAGACAGCGTTTAATCAACGGGACGAGATCTTTGAACTGCGGTATAAGTTTAACGCGGAAAAATATCATGTGAAGGTGGAGAAGGCCAAGGATTATCCATCGGTCGATTTGGTGGGAAATTATGGACAGGCGGCCGAGGCCTTTAAGCAGGACAAGTTTGATCTCGACGATGAATGGCTGTTGGGGGTTGAGCTCAAATGGGTATTTGGCGGGAATACGGCAACGTATTCTTATAATCAATCCAAAGAGGCCCCGCAAATCAACACTTTTGAAAGCACGAAATCACAGCGGCATAATCTGGAGTTCGGAGTTCTCGATAATCTCAAAGTTTTTTCCGACCAGCAGGAAGCCAACGTGCAGAAGCTCGAGGCTGAGCGCGATCTTGAAGAAAAGGTCAAAAAAATTTATAAAGAAGTCACAACCGCCTATTACGATCTTTATCGAAGTTTGTCAAAGGTGGTTTTAAATGCCGCTGGTGTGAATCATCAAAAGCGTTCGTATGAAATTTTAGAGTTTCGTTATAAAAATCGTGAGATTGAACCATCGGCCCTCATGGAAAAGCGGGTCGAACTCAGCCAGACCGT
>JAHFFS010000030.1:0-1381 GCA_023247815.1 Candidatus Omnitrophota bacterium | reverse complement strand
ATACGAGCAGGCGGTCACGGATTTTTTTATCGGTCTGGCCAAGCTTGACCAGGCCGTCGGGCAGGATGATTTTATTCAGTTGAAGCGGTTTTTGAAGTAACCCCCTCCCTGCCCCTCCCCACCAGCCCCGCCACAGGCGTGGCAAGGGGGAGGGAAAGAATTTAGAGGTGATATTCCCCTCCCCTTGCGGGAGGGGTTAGGGGAGGGGGAGGAAAGCGTGATAATGTCATGGGGACTTTTTGAAAAATATGAATCGACGCACAAAAAAAAGGATGATCCGGCTGGGGATCAATTTGGTCATCTGGGCGATGGTTGGGACGGTGGGGATTTTTTACCTTTCCCATCATCCGGAACTGCGCGAAGAGATCAAGAAATTTTTTTCGACCAAGCAAGAAAAGGTCTTGCCATCGGAGGCTGGAAAATCGGGAGTGGAAAAGCTCATTGCTCCGTCGGACAAGCCGGCGGCTCTGGCTGTTAAGGCTCTCAAGATCAGCCTCATCGATTTTGAGGACCAGTTGACGATCATGGGCACAATCAAAGGTGAGCATGAGGTCAACCTGTCTTTTGAGACCGAAGGGACGATCAAAAATTTTCAAGTCAAGGAAGGGGAATTTGTCGAAAAGGACCAGACCATCGCGCGTTTGGATTCGGCGGAACTCAAACTGAAATTTGATCACGCGCAGGCAAAGTTCGACGAGAGTGCCGTCGATTTCCAATTGGCCAAACAAAAGCTCATGAATTTGCAAAAGCTTTTTCAAATGGGCGGGGCGTCAAAGGGTCGCGTGGAAGAAGGGCGTTTTGAGATGCAAAAAGCGCAAAAGCAAATGGCGGCCGCGCAGTTTGAAATGCAATATTCGCAAAAGGCCTTGGATAAGATTTCGCTCAATGCCCCTTTTGCCGGGGTGTTGCTCGAGACCAACGTGAACGCTGGAGAGAATATCACGACCAACACTTTGATTGGAAAGTTTTCTTTGATCGATGATGTTTTTGCCGAGGTGGGTGTCATTGAGCGGGACCTAACCAAAATTAAGGCGGATCAGGCCTGCACGCTTTACGTCGACGCTTATCCAGCCAAAAAGTTTGAAGGAAAAGTTGAAGTCATTGCCCCGATGATTTCGGGTGAGAGCCGTACGGCAACGATCAAAGTTCGCATATCGAATTATGATCACAAACTTTTGCCAGGGATGTTCGCGAAGGGGGCCGTTGTCATTTACGCGCAGCCGCGAGCCTTGGTCATCCCGCGGGAGGCCGTCGTGGAACGCGGACCGGGCCGTTTTGTTTATAAGCTGACTTCCAAAACCGAAGCCCAGTTGACCGCGATCGAGGGTGGTTACGAAAATTCATCGTATGTGCTTGTCGATAAGGGGCTGCAGGAAGGCGA
>JAHFFS010000173.1 GCA_023247815.1 Candidatus Omnitrophota bacterium | reverse complement strand
CCTAAAATCGCGTCGATCTCTTTTTTAAAACCCGCTAAATCCCGTGCCATGGTCTTACGGCCGTTCAAATAAAACGTCGGTGTGCCGCGCACATCCACCTTGCGGCCCAAAAGGAGATCTTCGTTGATCACTTTTTCCCACTTTTCATTGTTCTTGAAATCTTCTTTGAACTTCTTAACATTGAGGGACAACTGTTTGGCAAACTCCACAAATTTTTCTTCACTCAAATCTTTGCTATTTTTTAACAACAAATCGGTCATTTCAAAATATTTGCCCTGCTCGCCAGCCGCCAGCGCGGCCTTCGCCGCCGGAGCAGCTTGCTGATGAAAGGAAAGCGGGAAGTTCTTGATGATATATTTGACTTGTTTCGGATATTCATTGAGCACCTGGTCCAAAACCGGATGAAAATGCGCGCAATACGGGCATTGGAAATCCGCGAATTCAACAATCGTGATCGGGGCAGCTTTATTTCCTTTAACATACGACTGGCCAACCGCGATCTCATAAACCTTGGTGTACTCTTCCGGATTCGCCTGAGGCTGGCCGGGAGCGCCCTTAACCGCGGCATTTAAAACCGCCGCCAAAACATCAAGTTTTTTCTCGATCGTGCCTAGCCTCGTTGAAAAGCTGACTTCCCCTCCCGCTGGTGCCGGTTGCTTGGAATCCGTTCCTGCTTCGGCCAAAACTGCGGGGTTGGTATCTTGAACTTCCCCCATAATCAGCTTTTGTCGCCGAATGATTTCCTCTTGCTGGGCAAGCAATCGCTGCATGATGGGTTTGTTCATCTGACGGACCGAAATGGTCACACCTAAAAATATTGAAATCACAACGACCAAAACTAAAATGACTCGATCTTTCATACATGATTCCTTTCAATAAATGCGTTCTCGATTTGATGTCGTGTTGGCGACATTAAGTCAACCACACGAATTTAAATAGTATATCACAAGGTCAGTATTTCTATAAATCAATCCCTCCATATTTTGACACAATATGTTTGATGTCCTGCCAGCGACGGGAACACCCAAAAACCGCGATGATACAAATACTTTTCCCTTTCATCAAGTAGCCAACAAAACAGGATTGAGCCGCTCGGGTGTACCCGGTTTTGCCATAAATTTTCCTTTCCCAATCCTCGGAAAATAAAATCTTGTTATGACTTTTCAATGGAATTTTCCGTCCCGCGGTCGAAGAAATGGTCTTATATTTGCTCTGCAGCGCCTCACGAAAAAAACCCTGTTTGAGCGCCTCACGGAAAATCAGATACATGTCATAAGACGTTGTATACTGTTTGACTTTGGAAGGAAGTCCGTGCGTATTCACGAACCGCGTATGGGTCGCACCCAAACGTCTTGCGTATTCATTCATCTCCTTCACAAAATTCTCTTCCGAGCCGGAAACCGCTTCGGCCAAAACCACCGCGGCATCATTCGCCGACAGTAAAAGCAAGGCATAAAGCAAATCCCTGACCCGGTAGCTCTCTCCCTCTTTAACATAAATCTTGCTGGGCTGAGGGGATGTCGCGTTTTTGCTGACCGTAACAACGGTATCCAAAGAAAGACGCTTTAAAACCAAAAGCGCCGTCATCACCTTCGTCGTGCTCGCCGGCTGCACTTTGGTATTAACATTTTTGCCATAATAACGTACGCCATTGGTGCTGTTCGAAAAAATAGCGGATCTCGCCGAGACTTGATAGGCACGAGCCTCAGTTCCGAGCAAGGAAAAAGCGAGGATGAAAAAAATAGGGATGGATCGAAAAAAAATATTTTTACGCCGCATTATGATTTTTGAGTTGCACTGTCACTTGCGCATTTAACCGCCTGATAAACATGGTGCAAGGCCCGCGCCACTCCCGATGTGGGTAGGACAGTGTGGCCTTCGGTCTTGGCAATGAGCCAACCCCTCACGACCTTTTCAATGGAAATCCACACCTGCTGGGTCAGGCCTTTCTCGGATACCAAAAGTCGCGCCATGCCCTTTTTGCGTTGCACGTCGTATAAAAATTCTTTAGGGACAACAACAATATCCTCCGCGATCTCATCAAGATGAAAGTGATCTGGATCAAATTCTTCAACTCGGTACGTCTTCAATTCAACGTCCTTTGTAACCGCAACATCCTGATGTTCGGCCTTAACAAGCGACAATTGGAAAAATTCTTTCTGCCCTGCCTGCGTCCATTTTCGTTCAAATTTTGTTTCAAATCGCGGTTGGACAATCTGTTTTTGATAATCAAATCCCGTCGACGACAACTCGCCAATGATCCAATCGCAATAAGGTTCGTGATCGGTAACAATCTGAACTTCTCCCTGCATCATGAGTCGGCTGTTCAACAACTTCAAAAAATCTCGCGAAAAAAGCCGATATTTGATGTGTTTTTGTTTTGGCCATGGACAAGGGAAAAGACAAAATATTTTATTCACGCTGAGAGGAACAAACAAGCGTTCAAAAGCAACGGCGGCGTCCACCTGAATGATCCGAATATTGTTGAAAGGAACCGTCTGATTCTTGTCGTAATAAGATTCAATCTTACGCAGAGTTTTTTTAACGCGTTGCCAGGCCTGCTCAATGCCTACAAAATTCTCGTTTGGCTCTGCCCGTGCCGTTCTAACCAAAAACTCGCCTAACCCGCAGCCAATCTCGACCACCAGCGGCGCCCGACGACCGAATGCTTGCTCCCAAAAAATAGGACGGCCTAACTCATAATGAGAAAGGAACGATGACCACGCGTTTTCAGGATATTCAACCTTCCGCATGCTTCTTAAACCATCCTGACTGCTTTCCCGCCCACTTTCAGATCAATTTTTAATATTTTTTTCTAAAAAATCCCAGCCGATGCCGATCAAATGGTTCTGATAAAAAACCATCGGCAAAAGTTCATCGTCGCTCACCTGATTGTCCGGACGCACAATCCCCGCCAAATAATAATCGACGATAAATTCGTTGGACTCTTTCTGAACAGCTTCCGTGCGAAAAGGGTTAACAATCGTAATCGGATTATAGTATTGTTGATCCGGCTGACTGATTTCATAGCCGATCACGACCTGCTCACCCAAGCGATCCTTAACTTGCGCCCGGCTCATCTTCATTTCCACCTGCTGCAAGCTGATAAACCGCCGCGCCATGCCGGACATATCGATATTGGGTTTCTCCTCCTGGATAGGAATCGAGGCGCAACCCAACAACAAGACCGCAACCAAAAGATATAAACCTTTCTTCATTGCCAATCATCCTGATTAAAAATTTGCCCCGATTCCCAAAACGTCATTCGCTCTTTCTTATTGACGCGCCGCCGTTTCCGCTTGCCGTACCGCATCGATGGGAGACCCCACAGCAGCC
>JAHFFS010000172.1 GCA_023247815.1 Candidatus Omnitrophota bacterium | reverse complement strand
GTGAATAAAAAAATGTATCGAAGTTTATTTGCCTGGGCTGTCCGCGTGGTATCATAGAAAAAACTTGACAACATTTAAATCAATGCCAAAAAAATCAAACAGCAAATACGATTTCAATCGGCCTGAACCAGAGTCCTTCTTAGCCGCGGCCAAGGCGGAAGAGCAGCAGATAAAAGGGAAATTGAAAATTTTCCTTGGTTACTCGGCGGGGGTTGGCAAGACCTACGCCATGCTGGAGGCCATCCAACACTGCAAACAAAACGGCATCGATGCCGTGATTGGCTACGTCGAAACCCATAAGCGCAAAGAAACCGAGGCCCTCATTCAAGGAATGGAGATCATTCCGAGAAAAGCGATTTCCTACAAGGGTACCGCCATTGAAGAAATGGATTTGGACGCTGTTTTAAAACGTCACCCGCGACTCGCTGCCGTCGATGAACTCGCGCACACCAACAGCCCCGACTCACGGCACCTCAAACGCTATCAAGATATTGAAGAGATCTTAGCGGCAGGCATTGATGTCTATACGACGTTCAACATCCAACATTTGGAAAGTCTCAACGACGTGGTTGCTAAAATTTCCGGTGTTAAAATGCGGGAAACCATTCCCGACCGCGTGCTGCAAGAGGCCGATGAAATTGAAGTCGTGGATATCCCTATCGGGGAACTTTTACAAAGGCTCAAAGAAGGAAAAGTTTATCTGCATGAACAAGCGCTGCGCGCCGCCCAGAATTTTTTCAACGAAGGAAACCTTACTGCGCTTCGCGAACTCACATTGCGTCGTGCCGCCAAACGCATCGACGCGCAAATGCAAGGGTATATTCAGCGACGAGCGATTGTTGGTCCGTGGCCTTCCCAGGAGCATCTTTTGGTTTGCGTCAGTCCGTATCCCTCCAGCGTTGAGCTGGTGCGTGCCGGTAGTTTATTAGCAACGGGGTTGGATGCTCAATGGTCGGTTGTTTATGTCGAACCCTCTTTGCAAAGCCGCCTTTCCGATGCCGACCGGGTGCAAATCGCAAAAACTTTGGAATTGGCCGAAGATTTGGGCGCGCAGACCGTCAGCTTAACCGGGGAAAACATTGCCGCGGAAGTGATCAGTTACGCGATGCGCCACAACATCACCAAAATCATGATCGGCAAACCGCTCAAGCAGCAGTGGTTCAAAATGAATCTCGTCGATCAAATCATCCGTCACAGCGGGGATATCGACGTTCATGTCATCAACCGTACCCTCGATAAGCAAGATAAATCCGTGGTTTCCTTCATTCGGTATAAAAGTCCCTGGTACTATTACCTCAACAGTTTGACCCTGGTCGCTGTTGCCTCCTGGATCGGCCAAATATCAAGGGACTCGGTCGCGACGATCAATCTCGTCATGATTTATTTTTTGGCGGTGGTGGTGTCGGCGGTATGGTGGGGGCGTGGGCCCTCACTGCTGGCGGCGGTTCTGGGATTTACTGCTTTTGATTTTCTTTTTGTGCCGCAGTACTACACGCTGGACTCGCTGGACACCCAGTATTTTTTGACGTTCGTGGTTGTGATGATCATCGGATTCATCATCAGTTCGTTGACTCAGCAAAAACACCGGCAAACGGAAGCTGTCCGTCAACGGGAACGCCGGACATCGGCTCTTTATGGCTTAAGTCGTGAGTTAGCCAGGGCCGTTGATACAGAGGAGATTTTAAAAGCTGTTATCAAGCATCTCAATCAAACTTTTGACTGCCGCACCGCCATCTTTTTGAGAGAGCGGGACGCGATAGCGGAAAAAATTGTTGAAGCGGGCTTTCCACTCGATGAACGAGAGAAAGCGGTGGCTTCCTGGACATTTCAAAACGGGCAGGCGGCGGGCTACAGCACCGATACGTTGCCGGCCGCGGCCGCGATTTATTTTCCACTCAAGACCAATCAAGGGGTCCTCGGGGTCATGGGGATCCATTTCAAAGACCGAAAAGAAAAAATGAATATCGATGATCGCCATTTGTTGGAATCGTTTATGACCCAGACCGCGCTCGCGGTTGAGCGGGTTTTTTTGGTGGAAGAGGCGCGGCAAATCCAATTGATGCGCGAGAAGGAAATCATGCAGTCAGCACTTTTTGATTCCATTTCCCACGACTTAAAAGCGCCGCTGGTTTCCATTAGAGAATCGTTAAGCGCTATGCTGGAAAATAAGAATTTGGATGAAAAGGCCAAGCAGGATTCCGTAGAAACAGCCTACGAAGAAACCGTGCGCATGAATCAACTGATCAATAACTTGTTAGACATGGCTCGGCTCGAAGCTGGCGCGTATAAACTTTCCCTTAAATCTTGCGCGGTCAGGGATTTGATTGGCACGGCGATGAAAGAATTTGAAGAGGCCTTGCAGAACCGCAAAGTCACGATTAAAATTTCCAATGACCTGCCGTTGATCCAGATGGATTTTACCCTTATGGTCAAGGTGTTGAGCAATGTCATCGATAACGCCATCAAATATTCGCCATTCATCAATTTACCGATTGATATTGAAGCCGAGACCAGCAAAGACCATTTGGAAATCAGGGTGGCGGATCGCGGGCTTGGTATCCCGACGGAAGATTTGGAACAGATTTTCGATAAATTTTATCGGGTCAAGCGGCCGCAGAATTTTGAAGGGACTGGGCTAGGTCTTTCCATCTGTAAGCGCATTGTCGAGGCGCATAAAGGAAGGATTTGGGCCGAGAACCGCCCAGGTGGCGGTTCCATGATCACCATTACTTTGCCGTTATAAACTTCTGATTCTGACCTCGCGGGCGCACCTGCGAGGTGCTCCGTAAAATCAAAATTTGGAAATGAAACTTGTATAGTTTTCTGTTGCACATGATAAATTAAAAGCTAAAATGACTTTAGCTATCTAGAGTCTCCTAAGGGATTTAACTCCCACCATAAAAAATAATTATCTTAAGAGAAGCCTAGAGTCCAGTTTATTGTTGTTTCCGTTTCACAATTTGTAAGATAAATGTTGCTTGGTAGGTTATGAATAATCGCGTCGTTGAAACTGACATCCTTATCATCGGCGGCGGGCCCGCGGGCTTGGCCGTCGCGATCCATTTTGCCGATCTGATCAAACAGCATAATCAGGCTGTTGAGGCCGGGACCGAGAGTGGTGCCAAGCTTCCCGCGAAGATCCTTCTTCTTGAAAAAGCCAATGCCATCGGAAACCACATCCTTTCTGGCGCGGTTGTCAATCCAAGCTCGCTGCGAGAGCTGTTGCCAGAGATTCCAGAAAAAGATTTTCCTTTTGAGACCCCGGTTCTTAAAAACGATATCAATTTTTTTACTAAGAACAAAGCTTTTGCCCTGCCATTTCATCCTCCGCAGATGTGCAATAA
>JAHFFS010000029.1 GCA_023247815.1 Candidatus Omnitrophota bacterium | reverse complement strand
TTTCAATTCTTTGATCTTGGCCTCAAGCTCTAAGATGGGTTTTTCAAAATCCAAACCACTCATGGGTTACCACCAACCTTTAGCTGTTAACCTGACTTGGCTAAAAATGTTCTATCCGTAAGGGGACCGAATCGCTTTCTAGGATCTTCGGTTCAATCGACAATCACCACTTCCGTCCCCATGGGCAGAATACTGTAGATCTCTTCGACTTCCTTATTACGCATACGCACACAGCCGGCCGTGACCTGTTGGCCAATGGTTTCCGGATCAACCGTTCCATGGATACCGTATCCTTGAATATTAAAGCCAAGCCAGCGTGAGCCTAAAACATTTTCCGGGCTTTCCGGCGGAACAACCGCTCCTTTATTAAACCATACCGGATCCGTCAATTTGCTGATGATCTTAAATGTCCCGACGGGGGTGTTGTTGTTGGCTCCCGTTGAAACATCATAGACCTTAATCACTTCATTCCCGTCCTTCAAAATCAAAATGTCCTGCGACTTATCAACGAAAACATTGAAATGCCCAGTCCAAACACGCAACTTCTGTCCAACGCGGATCACATCACCGCTGAGGTTGTTGCTTTTTTTAAGCAATTCAACCGTTGTTCCATAATTCTTAGCGATTTTCCCTATGGTATCTCCCGGCCCTACTTCATGCATCACCGATTTCTCCGGCCATAACTCCTTTGAAAAAATCAATTCCATGTTCAAATGTTCCAATTCCTTTTGAACAGAGGCGATATTTTCCGCGTCGGGATAATTCGTCAGGATGTCTCGATAAAGCTCACGCGCCTTGATCAATTGCTGACTATTGACAAGCTGCGATGCCTTTTCATGCAGCTCATTGACTTTAAGCGCGGTCTCTGACATTACGATTTTAGGCTCGCTCTTCCGATGCAAAATAAAAAACAGACCACCAATCAAGACAACAGCAACAACAACATAAACGACAATTCCTCTATTCACCTTGGCCTCCTGTTCTAAAAAATTTGATAAAAGAAAATGGATAAAAAGATCCCTAAAACAAATCCTACAAAAACCTGAATCGGGGTATGACCAATCAGCTCCTTCAGACGATTGGCCTCGATTTTTCCCTTCCAATAAATGTCATCAAGGATCCGATTCAAAATCGTCGCTTGTATTCCCGTCGATCGCCTGACCCCTTGAGCGTCAAACATCGTGACCATGGCAAAAACCGCGGCTAAGGCAAAAATCACGGAATCAAACCCGTACGCAAATCCACAACTCGTCGCTAGCGCGGTTGAACCCGCGGCATGGCTTGAAGGCATCCCGCCCGTACCAATGAACCAGCGAAAATTAAACCTTCGTTCTGAAATGAAGCCAAAAATAACCTTCAACCCCTGAGCCGTCGCCCAAACGCTCAATGTGATTAACAGAATCTTATTGTTAAAAATCGCCATGAAATGATGTTCGCTCATGCTGTTTTTGCTTGGTGCCAAACCCTCTAGCGACTTCTTCTTTACCCATAACCCAGCCCCCAACTTTAAAAAAGGGAATCAACGTTAATCAGTTTGTTATCTGAAAAAATATCAATCGATGCACTGAATGCGGGGACAGATATCCATTGACGCTGTCTTCAATCTATGGTAAATTTACATTATAATTTCCCCCTAAACAAAAAGCAAGAATTTTACCAAACAATATCCCCAATAAAGTTTAGCGAAAATCGCATCCCTGCCAAGACGGCTTGATTTTTTACACCGTCTGAGGAAACTCATTTTATCAAAACAATAAACCCCTGCCATTGCTTATGTTAGCTAAAGTTCACAGCTTTGGTCTTTCTGGCCTTGACACCTTTGCGGTCAATATTGAGGTTGACGCGTCCCGCGGCCTTCCCGGCACCAAAATCGTTGGCCTGCCGGACAACGCCGTCAAAGAAAGCAAAGAGCGGGTCAGGGCGGCCATTAGAAACAGCGGCTATGAGTACAAATCACAGCGGATCACCGTCAATCTCTCTCCGGCCGATATCAAAAAAGAAGGACCGGCTTATGATCTGGCCATTGCCTTAGGAATTTTAGCAGCAAGCGGACAAATCCCGCTCGGACCGCTCAAAGACTATGTGATTTTAGGCGAACTTTCCCTCGATGGAAGAATCCGTCCGATCCGGGGCTCTCTGCCCATCGCTCTATCCTTGACCAAAAACGAATTCAAGGGACTCATCCTTCCCAAAGCCAACGCCCAAGAAGCTGCTTTAGCTCAAGACGTGGCCATTTTCCCGGTCGAAAAATTAGGCGAAGTTGTCCATTTCCTGCTCAATCCAGAAACCATTTCCCGCCACCCATCTGACGTGACACAACATTTGAACCAAGCCAATTCCTATCCGATCGATTTCTCCGACGTTAAGGGACAACTTTCGGTCAAACGCGGCCTGGAAGTCGCGGCCGCGGGTTCGCATAATTGTTTGATGATCGGCCCGCCGGGAAGCGGGAAGACCATGTTGGCCAAACGCATCCCAACCATTCTTCCCAACCTCAGTATGGAAGAGGCCTTAGAAATCACCAAGATCCATTCGGTCATGGGGCTGGTTCATCAAAGCAACGGCCTCATCGTTCAACGGCCGTTTCGCTCACCTCATCATACCAGCTCGCACGCCTCTTTCGTGGGCGGGGGCTCCATCCCCAAGCCCGGCGAGATCACGTTAAGCCACAACGGGGTTTTATTCCTCGACGAGCTTCCGGAATTCAACCGCAACGTCCTTGAGTCCCTGCGCCAGCCTTTGGAAGACCATCAGGTCACCATTGCCCGGACCGCGAAGGTCAGCCGCTTCCCAGCACAATTTATGCTCATCGCCAGCATGAACCCCTGCCCCTGCGGTTATTATCTCAATCCTCGACGGAACTGCCAATGTTCATCTACGCAAATCCAACGTTATCTTTCCAAAATTTCCGGGCCGCTGTTAGACCGGATTGATATCCACCTCGAGGTCCCAGCCCTTTCCCCCAACGAACTTTTTCAAACCCTTCAACAGGAAACCTCTGTCCAGATCAAGGAAAGGATTTCCCTTGCCCGGGAAGCACAAAGACAAAGATTTGAAAATTCCCTGATTTTTGCCAACGCCTTCATGGACCAAAAATCGTTGAAGGCCCACTGCAAACTCAAACCCGAAAGCGAAACGCTCTTAAAACAAGCGCTGACCGAACTGCATTTGTCGGCCCGGGCGAATGATAAAATTCTCAAAGTCGCCCGCACCGTCGCTGATCTTGCTGGGAAGATAGAAATTTTTCCGGAACACGTTGCAGAGGCGATCCAATACCGCAGTCTGGACCGAAATTGGTGGGGATAGCTTTGGTAAAATTTGTTGAATATTTATAGATGCAGCTGCGGAAGGATTGCCTTATTAAAAAAATTGATGGTTAGAAATTGGATGTCGTATCCATGCTCCACTCACATCAAGCGAGCTTACACGAAATACTCCATCCAACCTCTAACCATACCAAAACCAGAACAACCAATGAAAGGCTAACCCTTAGCCAATCGCCGACGGGCCTTCCTCACTGGTCCTAATGCGAACGCAATTGAGCAACTCCGTGACAAAAATCTTTCCATCACCGATCTTACCGCTATAAGCGCCTTTGACAATCGCCTTGATGGTTTTGTCCACGAAGTTTTCGTTAACGGCAATGTCAATACGAATTTTTCTTAACAAATTGCCGGTTTCTTTAACACCTCGATAAAACTCATCAACCCCTTTTTGTTTACCGTGTCCCAAACATTCACTGACGGTGATGAGGTTGACTTCTTTGGCATAAAGTTCCTTTTTGACGTCTTCCAACTTATGCGGTTGGATAATGGCAGTAATCAATTTCATGGCTATTTTTCCTTTCCCTTAGTCTAAAATTGTGTAAGCTCGTTCATGATGCTGGCTGATATCTAACCCCGCCGTCTCATCTTCTTGAGCAACACGTAAACCCATCACGACATCAATGACTTTCATGATGATCCAAGTCACGATAAAGGAATAAACGACTGTGATCAGGACCGCTTGCAACTGGATCCAAAAAAGTCCGGGATTGCCAAAAAATAAACCGTTAGCCCCTGCCGAGTTAACTGTTGTTGTGGCGAAAAGGCCGGTCCCGAGGGCTCCTACCATACCACCGATCCCATGGACGCCAAAGGCATCGAGCGAATCATCATACCCGAATTTCGTTTTGATGACGCTGACGGCAATGAAGCAAAAAAGACTGACGAAAAGACCAATGTAAATGGCCCCGGTCACATTCACAAACCCTGACGCCGGGGTAATGGCAACAAGCCCGGCAACCGCGCCGGTCGCGACACCCAGTGTCGTTGGTTTACCGTTCTTAAACCATTCAATCGCCGCCCAGCTCAAACCCGCTGCCGCCGTAGCCACATGGGTAACGACAAAAGCGCTCGTCGCTAAAGCCCCAGAGGCTAAAGCGCTGCCGGCATTGAATCCAAACCAACCGAACCACAACAGGGCCATACCAAGAACCGCGAAAGGAATGTTATGAATCGCCATAGGCTTGTTCTCATAACCGACTCTCTTGCCCAAGATCAAAGCCGATACCAACGCCGCAATTCCCGCGTTGATGTGAACAACCGTACCTCCGGCAAAATCCAAAGCTCCCATAGCCCGCACTTTTCCGCCGACCGCCCAAACCATGTGGCAAATCGGATCATAAACAAAAGTTGCCCATAAAACAAGAAATACAAGAAAAGAGGAAAATTTCATTCGCTCCGCGAAGGCACCGATGATGAGCGCCGGGGTAATGACGGCAAACATCATTTGGAAAATCATAAAAAGCTGGTGCGGAATCGTTGCGGCGTAATCTGCGTTTGGCTCTAACCCGACGCCGTTGAGGGCAAACCAACTCAAATCACCGATGAAAGGGTTCCCCGTCGGTTTGAACGCCAAGCTATAGCCGAAAAGAACCCATTGCAACGAAAGCACGCAGAGTGCGGCTAAGCATTGCATTAAAACGCCGAGGATATTTTTGCGTCTGACAAGTCCTCCATAAAAAAATGCCAACCCTGGCGTCATCAACATAACGAGGGCCGTGGAAACCAGCATCCAGGCCGTATCTCCCGTATTGATCATGTCCATTTTTTTCTCCTTTTTTTACGTTGATTTATTTAAAAACTCAGGTGATTTCATTCCGCCTTAAGATCGTTGCGCCTCATGAACACTTCATCCCAATTAAAACATTCGCATCGATCTTTTTCTTACCCGCTCCTTTTTGCTCCCTCATAAGATCAAGTTATACTAAAAAAGCGGTGGCGTACCCTAAAAAATCCCCCTGATAGAGCTCCTGCGGCAACAACAACCATTTTGTTTAAGGAACATTTGCGCAATCCGTATAAAATAAAAAATCCTCGGTAAGCATCTCAATCTGCTTTTCGAGGACTTCTTCGCCCGCGTCTGATCTTTAGGTCATTTAACACACCCAAAGCTTATGTTTTAAGAACACCAACGCTCTTAACTTGTGAAAGTATATTATCTAATTTCAATTCTGTCAAGTGTTTTTGCCTCTTCAAAAATTTTTTTTCGGAAATATTTAATGACCTCAAAAACAACCGGAAGAATCGAGAGAAAGATAATGATCAGAACAACAATACTAAAGTGTTCTTTAATAAATGGGATATTGCCAAGAAAATAACCACAAGAAACAAAGAATGAAACCCATAAAATCCCACCCAAGACGTTATAAAAAAGGAATGTCCCATAGCGCATGCGGCCAATCCCTGCCACAAAAGGAGCGAACGTGCGGACGATAGGGACAAACCTCGCTAAAATGATCGTCTTACTGCCATATTTCGCGAAAAAACGCTGTGTCTGTTCCAAATGTCTCTTATTAAAAAACCTGGCCTGTTCCTGACAAAACACTTTTGGCCCTAAAAATTTTCCAATGGAATAATTGACGGTGTCACCTAAAATCGCGGCAACGATCAAGCTCAGAAGCACTGTAAAAAAATTCAGGGCGCCGATTGCGGCAAAGGCGCCAACAGCGAATAACAAAGAATCTCCAGGGAGAAAAGGCGTCACAACAATTCCCGTCTCAAAGAAAATGATCAAAAACAATAAACAGTAAACCCATCCGCCGTAGTCCTGAATGATTTGATTCAGATACTTATCAAAATGCAAAATGAATTGGCTGATGTGCAACAGACTTTCTAACATATTGAGACTCATTCTAATCAATGGCCTTGCAAAAGGCAACCCCAAAGATGGAAAGTCTTAACGCTTTTTCTGTCAGACCTTTACGCTTCAACAAAAAAGGAGCCAACTCCTTGGCTCCTTTCTTGCTTAATCAACATGGAATAACGATCAAACCAACATTTTGCTAAATCGCTGCTGTAAAATTTTTTCTGCTAACTCCGCATCTCCCTTTTCCTCGACCTGCTGCAAAATGGTCTGTGCATCAGCATCCAAATCGGCAAAAGCCACGCGCGTTTCATAAAAAAGATCTTTTGCCTTTTCTATGGATTCGATCACGTTGCCTCGCAGATAAAGCATGGTTGACTGAAATGGCGTCTTAAGACGAATCCCCAGCTTTGTGGATGGGGCCATTGGTTTGCTGGTTGCAAAACAGACCCCGCCTTTACTGATATCCCGTGCTTGATAAAGATCATGCTGACGATCCGGATCATCGATCTCATAGCAGGAAAGGATAAAGGCTTTCTTAATTCTTACATCCGTCCGCCGTTCTGCTTGTGGAACCTGTTGGTTTGAAGCGTTTTTCATGTCATTCCCCCCGTTTTTCCCAAAACGTTTTTTGTAAGCGCTTACTTCTACGGCATTAAAAAAGGCGGGTATTTCCCGCGTCAATTTAAGTATAAACCATCCTTCAGCAAAAAACAAGGGGACTGTCCCTGTTAGAATGGACATTTCCTAAAAATTGTACATTTGTAACTATTTCAACCCAAATTGTTTACGAACTTATTAACAGGGGACTGTCCCCCCTATTAATCAAGAATGTAGAGCGGGCCATGATCAAAATTTCTTCTGTATTGCCGGCCATTGATCTGCAACGAATAATCCTTTTTTAAAGCATCTCCAATAATCACGCATGGCGCAAATGGTTCTCTTAGATACTTAACCGATGGATTATTGATCAATCCCACCGACTCTATCCGAAAATTTTTTAATCCCTGGTCTCTTAAAAGCGGCCAAAGCGGATATTCCCAGGTCTCGTCCGTAAAATAAAGACCTATTTGCCGGCAACCTTTCTCTTCAATATATTTGACGACGTCACGATAGGGTTTAACAAGATCCGGGCGATGCGCGAAATATTGTTCAAGACGCGGAGTATCAAATATGGTTTGCTTACTGGAAATGATCCGGCGACCGTTGTTTTTAAAAACCCACAACATGGATGTCCCGATGAACAATATGGCAATCACAAAGACCACTCTCTGATTCAAGACGCGTTCCATGACCACTGCCACAAAGGGACAGAACAAAACAAATAACGCTAAGTGCAAACGCGAGTGGAACGGCTGCCATTTCAAACAAAAACTGATCAATAAAAAACCGCTGATAAGACACAATGCATAATCCCAAAGTCGGCGGTCCCTTTTCAAACGAGAAGAAAAAAAGACGGTGGCAAGACAAACAGCAATCAGCATAAAATGCCGAAAATTTCCTGCGGTATCCTCACTGGTTGACTGCTCAATGTGAAGAGTCTGCTGATTATAGTTCATTTTCTCAAAATCCTGGGGATCAATATTCAGCCAAGCATCAACCGCATTAACAGCATTCGTTAACTGCTGATTGAATGATTTGATCGGCGTCCCCCAGTGAATCGCCATGCCTCGCAGGGTATTGGAAACCAAGGCTTTGGGATGAAAATATTCGTTCTTCAATTTCTTTCCATCGGCTATGGGAGAAAGCATATCTCCGCCCAAATCATGATTGCGGGCATAATAACCGACGTTCAATCCAACCGCGATAATCCCCACGAGAAGCAAATGTTTCCAAACTCGAAAATTCCTCGTCTTAACCGCACGGAACAAAAACCAGATAAAAAAAGGAAAGGCATAAAGAAAAGTTGTTGATTTGGTCAAAGCCGCAAGGCCAAAACTCAAGCCCAACGCAATCGTATTCAGCCATGATGATTGCGTTTGCCATTGACGCAAAAAGAAAATAAAACAAACCATCCAAAAGGCAGTGACATAATCATTCTGAGTTCCCGAGGCTTGCAAAATCCCCATCGGAATCGTGGCAATTAAGACCGCGGCCACGACTTGTCCCCGCGCACCAGCGGCAAACTGCCGGGCGATGAGTGATCCGCCGACAACACTGCCGACCATGCTGAACCACTGCACCATATTGGCAAAGCGGTCGCCGCCGGTTAAAATCTGAAAATGCAAAATGATAAACTCCCCCCCCGGCCCCGCCCACAATTGCCGCAGCGAATGGGTTGGATAATTAGCGACACTTTGATTCTGCGCCCAATGAACAACCCGACTCATGTGATACGTCATCGAATCCCAGGTATTGGGAGGGGCGATCAAAGCGGTCATAGCAACGAGTCCCACAATCAACACAATCCCACCGAGCAGAATGAAATCCAAAACAAAAAAATGACTGATCGAGAATGGGATCTTCTGCCTTTTCCCTGCTGCCCATAATCCGCCAAAAATCAGGATCGACATCAACCACCCTCCGATCAGCGTCGATAGATTCAGGACCCGAAACCCGCTTAAAATCTCAGTCATCACCACCAACAGTGCCGCCCAAATCACCGCGGCCAACAAAAAAGTTCCCCGGCCATCGAGCAAACATTTTTGCCAGCGCCGATCAACCCAGAGCCAGATCAAAACAAAACAAGAAATGGGCAAAACAAGTGCCATGCCTCAAACCCGATCCTTTAAATTCAACAGCAGGACAAACTCTCCCTTAGGCTTTGTCTGCGAATAATGAACGATCCATTCACTGGCCTTCGCCTTCTTCACTTCTTCAAATTTCTTCGTCAACTCCCGAGCAATGACCAAGTCGGGATCCGCAAGGACCTCAGAAATATCCTGCAATGTTTTTAACAAACGATGCGGTGATTCATAAAAAATTGTTGTGCGTTCTTCATTTTGATAGGCTGCCAATTTCTTCCGTCGGGCAGAAGACTTAACTGGCAAAAATCCAGCAAAAATGAATTCATGGCTCGGTAATCCCGATAAGGAAAGCCCGGCAATCAACGCGCAAGGCCCAGGCACAACGCACACCGGGATGCCTTGACTCTGGGCCAGTCGGATCAGATGAAACCCCGGGTCACTGATGCCAGGGGTCCCCGCGTCCGTCACCAGAGCAATATCAAAACCCGCTTTCAATTTTTTAAGCAGCTCGTCAGACTTTTTAAACTGATTGTATTCGAAATAACTGGTTAAAGGTGTGGTGATGCCGTAATGTTCGGTAAGGACACGGGTATGGCGGGTATCTTCGGCAGCGATGAGATTGACTTCTTTAAGGATCTCAACCGCCCGATAAGTGATGTCTTTGAGATTGCCTATCGGAGTGGATACGATGTATAGCATATTTTAGTCTCAAGTGACATGTCCCAAGTCTCAAGCGACTTGCAACTTGGGACTTGCGACCTGCGACTTACCTACTCGACGGTGACGGATTTCGCGAGGTTGCGCGGCTGATCGACATCACAGCCCAGACGGACCGCGATATGATAAGCCAGCAATTGCAAAGGCAAGGCAACCAAGAGCGGCGTTAAGAGCTCGTGGACGGCCGGGATAGTCATGACGTGATGGGCGTGATGATGGATCGTTTTATCTCCAGCGGTTGCGATCGCGATGATTTTTCCTTTGCGCGCTCGAATCTCCTGCATATTGGAAATCATCTTTTCATAAACCGCGGAGTGCGGCGCAACGCAAACGACCGCGCGATACTCATCAATGAGGGCAATCGGCCCATGCTTCATCTCACCGGCCGCGTAACCTTCCGCCGGGATATAGGAAATTTCTTTCAGCTTCAAGGCCCCCTCCAGCGCCGACGGATAATTGACATTCCGTCCTAAAAACAAAAAGCAACCATAGTGGGAATTTTGCTTAGCGATCTTGGCAATATCGGCCTTCGATTTTAAAATTTTGCGAAGCAATTGCGGAATTTTTTTCAATTCCTGGATCAACGCTTGCTGTTGTTTGAAAGATAGTGTCTTCTTGATCGCTGCCAACTTTAAGGCCAAAAGACATAACATCATGACCTGCGCCGTATAGGCCTTGGTTGAGGCGACCCCGATCTCTGGCCCCGCGTGGTTATACAAAACACCGTCTGACTCACGCACCAAAGACGAGCCCACCACATTGCAAATGGCAATGACCTTGGCCCCCTTCTTTTTTGCCTCGCGAACCGCGGCCAATGTATCAGCAGTCTCTCCCGACTGACTCACGGCAATAATGAGCGTATTTTTTAAAATGATCGGGTCGCGATAACGAAATTCACTAGCGGCATCGACCTTGACCGGAACACCACTCAATTTCTCAATAACGTACTGTCCGACGAGTCCGGCATGATAAGCCGTTCCGCAAGCGACAATGTTCACTTGCCGAATGGATTTCAATTCCTGCAAACTCAGATTTAATCCCTGCAAATCGATGTTTTTCCCGACGATCCTGGCCTTGCACATTTGCGCGATCACTTCCGGCTGCTCATGGATTTCCTTCAACATGAAATGGGCATATCCCTGTTTAGCCACGGCCTCAGCGCTCATCGTCACCGTATGAATTTTATGGGCGACCCTCTTGCCCTCAAAGTTAAAAATCGCTATTGAATTTTTTGTCAATTTCGCGATCTCGCGGTCTTTAAGATAAATGATGCGTCTGGTGATGTTGAGAATGGCTGGAACATCCGAGGCAATCAAGTTTTCTCGCTGACCAAGACCAATGATCAACGGCGACCCCACACGCACGGCCATCAAGGTGTGCGGGTCCGCTTTTGAGATGATCCCCAACGCAAAAGCGCCCTTCAGCTGGTCGACCGTCTTTTTGACAGCGTCAAGAAGGTCACCTTTGTAAAAATCACTGAGCAAATGCGCGATCACTTCAGTGTCGGTCTCGGAAA
>JAHFFS010000171.1 GCA_023247815.1 Candidatus Omnitrophota bacterium | reverse complement strand
CGAATGAACTGGGTCGGTTGGATGAACGTGCGGCCGACATAATGATTACGGATCATCCCCACTTCATAAGGCTTGTTCAATTTTTGCGCGTAACCCAGCGCGGCATAGACCCCGGAATCTGGAATCGGCATGACAAAATCAGCATCAAGAACAGGGTGCTCCTCGGCCAATCGCGCGCCCAAACGCTTGCGCACCTGATAGACATTATCATCAAAGATATGGCTGTCCGGCCGGGAGAAATAAACATTTTCAAAAATGCATTGGCTCTTAGGTTCAACCCTTTTCTGTAAAAAACAGGTCTCGATTTTGCTGCCCGTGATGATGACAATCTCGCCCGGCTCTATTTCACGAATGAACTGTGCTTTGATGATATCCAAGGCACTGCTTTCACTGGCCAGGACATATTCCCCCTCAAGTTTTCCCAAACACAAAGGACGAAAACCCTGTGGGTCGCGGGCCCCGACGACGCTGTTACCCACCAAAAAGATCAGCGAAAACGCCCCTTCCAACTGGGAAAGGACTTCTTGAAACCATTTTTTCATGTCTGCGCCATTGCGCGACCGTACCAAAAGATGAACAATGAGCTCGGAGTCCATCGAGGTCTGAAAAATGGACCCTTCCTCTTCCAACCGTTGATAAAGCTCCTCGGTATTTGTTAAATTTCCATTATGGGCAACGGCAATCGGCCGCCCCTTATGCGACACCAAAAATGGCTGAATATTTTTATAATTGCTAGACCCCGTCGTTGAATAACGGCAATGACCAATGGCGACTACGCCCTTCAATTCCTCAAGCGCCGCAGCACTGATCGCGTCCGCGACCAGTCCGGGATTTTTAACCATCCGGATCTCTCGTCCATCGTAACTGGCAACACCAGCGGCTTCTTCTCCTCGGTGCTGCAAAGCATAAAGACCTAAAAAAGCGACCTTAGCGGCTTCTTTATGATTGGCGATTCCAATGATTCCACACATGAGGTTCCTTTGCTATTGGCTTGAAAAAATCATTATACAACACACGAATTATTTTTAACACCATAATAATCTTGCAAGGCCTGAACGGTAAACTCTTTGGCCAGACTCGACTCAATCCCATTGACCGCGGCCCAGGCCCCTTGCAGTGTTGTGATGCACGGCACGTTATGAAGGATCGCTGCCGCGCGGATGGCCCGCATGTCCGACTGACTGCGTTTCCCCGACGGGGTGTTGATGATCAATTGGATTTTCTTGTTTTGAATCAACGTCAAAAGATCGTTCTTACCTTCGCCATACTTTTCCACCACCTGGACCTCAACACCGCTCGACTGCAAAACCTTGGCGGTCCCGCGCGTTGATGCCAGCTGAAACCCTAAATCCTTGAGCCGCTTGACCATAAACAAGATATGGCGTTTATCAACGTCGTTGACGCTGATAAAAATCTGTCCGGTCTTGGGTAGCGCTTGATTAGCACATATCTGCGATTTGGCAAAGGCCTGGCCAAAGGTATTGGCAATCCCCATGACCTCGCCGGTTGATTTCATTTCCGGCCCTAAAACGATATCGACGCCGGAGAACCGAGAAAAGGGCAGCACTGATTCCTTGACCGAAAAATGTTTGAGCTCCATTTGCTGCGGCAAGGCCAAATCTTTCAATTTCTCACCGACCATGACCCTGGCGGCGATCTTCGCGATCGGCAGTCCCGTGGCCTTACCGACAAACGGGACCGTGCGCGAGGCCCGCGGGTTCACCTCAAGAACATAAATCCGACTACCTTTGATCGCATATTGGATATTCAACAACCCCACCACTTTTAGTGCTTTAGCGATATCGCGCGTATAAATTTTAATCTGATTCATCAATGATTCGCTGATGGTGTGCGGCGGCAAAACACAGGCGGAATCACCGGAATGGATACCGGCATTTTCAATATGTTCCATGATCCCAGCGACAAAGGTCTCTTCCCCGTCGCAGATCGCGTCCACGTCCACCTCCATGGCCTCTTCGAGAAATTTATCGATCAACACCGGATGCCCCTCGGAAACCTCCTTGGCTTCGTCAATGAATTCCAAGAGCGACTCCCGATCATAGACAATCCGCATGGCCCGTCCACCCAAGACATACGAGGGTCGGGCGAGAACCGGATAACCGATGCGTTCGGCAATCGCGACGGCTTCTTCGACGGAAAACGCCGAACCATTGGCTGGCTGAAACATCTTCAACTCTTGGATCATCTTGGAAAAAAGTTGCCGATTTTCAGCCATATCAATCGAGTCGACCGAAGTCCCGACGATCGGAACCCCGGCTTGGTGCAACCGCCGGGCGAGGTTCAACGGTGTCTGCCCGCCGTACTGAACAATAACGCCATCGGGCTTCTCAACATCGACGATGTTCATCACATCTTCAAAAGTCAACGGCTCAAAGTAAAGCCGATCCGAAGTGTCATAGTCGGTGGAAACGGTCTCGGGATTGGAATTGACCATGATCGTTTCATAACCCAATTCTTTCATGGCAAAAGCGGCATGACAACAGCAGTAATCAAACTCGATCCCCTGACCGATGCGGTTAGGTCCACCGCCGAGGATCATGATTTTTTTCCGTTTCCCTAATTTTTCATCAAGCTTTCGATTCTCCATGACGGCTTCGTCTTCACTTTCGTACGTCGAGTAATAGTAAGGTGTGTACGCCTCAAATTCCGCGGCACAGGTATCGACCTGTTTAAAAGTCGCCTTGATCCCCAAATCTTTGCGCAGACGACGGACTTCCAGCTCCGAGGTCTCAAGGATCTTGGCCAGTTGCACATCGCTGAAACCATATTCTTTGGCCTTACGCAATTGCGTTTTATCAATCGTTTTTGATTTTTGGTAAGCCGCAATCAGTTGGTTTTCAAACTGCAAAATCTGTTCCATATGCGCCAAGAACCAGATATCGATTTTGCTCAATTCCTGGATTTTTTCCAAAGACATCCCCTTTTGCAGCGCGTACTTGATATAAAAAATCCGCGAAGCATTGGGTTCTGACAACCGCAGATGGATTTTCTCGTCGGGGATATGACGGTAATCAAGCTTATTGTCCAAACCCGCGTGCCCGATTTCCAGACCGCGCAAGGCCTTTTGCAACGCTTCTTTAAACGTGCGGCCGATGGCCATGGTTTCCCCGACCGATTTCATCTGGATCCCTAAAATATCTTTGGCCTCGGGAAACTTCTCAAAAGTAAACCGCGGGGCCTTGACCACACAATAATCAATGGTGGGTTCGAATGAAGCAGGGGTCACGCGGGTGATATCATTCTGGATTTCATCCAGCGAATACCCCACGGCCAGTTTCGCGGCAAACTTCGCGATCGGAAACCCGGTCGCCTTACTCGCCAAAGCAGAACTGCGTGACACCCGAGGGTTCA
>JAHFFS010000028.1 GCA_023247815.1 Candidatus Omnitrophota bacterium | reverse complement strand
TGTTGCTGGTCAGACGCCAATTGCTCTTGCTGTTGCTTTTGCGGCTGAAAGTGCAATTCTTCGGCTTGGAGGCCTTCGATCTTCCGTTGGATCTGAAAAATGCTAAATTGCAAAATGCCGTGGATCGTCGTTAAGATAAGGATCATCGCTAAAATCCATTTCTTGATCCTGGCCTCGGTCAGCCAAAGCTCCGACGGCCGTTGGTCTTTCTTATGCAAATGTTCCGGAACAAAATTGATGGAAATCATTTTAAAATCCTCATTGGAAATGCGACAGTGCCAATCCTAGGGCCACAGCCAGTTCTCCTAAGTGCCCTTCCCAATCCTTTTGATCAAAGGACCGGTGCGGTTTTATCTTTGCAAACGGATTGAATTGTTCCACATTCAAATCCAAATGTTTTGTCATCAAACCAACGATACCAGGAATGCCAGAAGCCCCGCCGGTGATCAACAATTTAGCGGGTTGGACCTTATGTTCGGTCGTAAAATAATCAAAAGACAATCGCAATTCGGTCAAGATATCGAATAAAGGCGAATCGCTGGATTCCAGTATCGCGAGGATCTCCGGGCCGCCCTGGGCCTTTAACTTTTCTGCCACTTCTAAGGGAACGCTCTTCACATTGGTAATGCAGCGGGTGAGTTCCCGTCCGCCAATGTAAAAATCACGACTGAAACGGGGAACACTGTTGATATGAATCGTTAAATTGCTTTCCATTTCTCCGATATCCAGGATCGCCACCGACGGGGCCAAACTGGCTGCCGCGGCTTGATTTCCAATAACAGCATGACCAACAGAAGAAGCAACCGATGGGCCGGCCCAAGCAAGCGCGTTAGCTAAGGCGATCGCGTTAAGACCAATATGATCGGCCGTTAGCCCGATCTCCTTTAAAAGCTTCAAACGCTCGTTGACCAATTCCTTTTTTGCCACCGCGATCAGCACCGTCATCTTGTTATCTTTGCGCTTGTTATCGATGATGGCGCAATCCATAAAAACATCTTTCGCCGGAAATGGAAAATAGCGATCAGCCTCAAAGGCAAATGATTTTTTCAGTTCGCTCGCCGACATGCGGGTGGTTTCGACCACCCGCAGCAGCGTTCCTCGTCCAAAAAGCGCGGTTCGGCAAGGAAATGGATTGATCAAAACTTTCTTCAATAGACTTTTTACCGACGCTTTCTCATCCCCCTGGTCAATAGGTTCAATCGACCAGTGCAGGAGTTCCAGCCGCCCCGCGGTCTTTTTCAAAACAACCATTTTGCTGGAACGCGTCCCAATATCCAAACCGGCCGCGATCGACGGCTGGCCTTGAAAAATTTGATTGAGCGAAAAGGGCGTCATGACAGGATCATTTTAACAAAATTTTTTGCCGGATGGGATTCTTAAACAAGATATTTACCCTTACTGGCTAGAACTCTGTGTGGGAACCACGGACCATCGTCAATGCAAAACTTTTGACGATCCCTGCTGGAGCACAAGCGTTTCTTCCGATATCTGCGCATAGACGCTGAAGGTCGGCCGCAGATCGGTATTGTCGACGCTTTGACCGTCCGAAACGGATTTCTCTGCGACGTGAAAAACCACTTCCCCCTTCCAAACCAAGGCTTGTTTCATCTCAGAAACCATACCCCGGCCGGTCACCTGAAAGACATAAGGAAACAACCAATGCTGTTCCGCAAACTTAAAAGGCGCTCTTCCCGGCGTCAATTGCAAAATGTAATGATACGAACCCGCGCCCCAACCAACTTCATCGTTTTCATACACGGCACGCTCGTCGTCCGAGTGATATTCCCAATCCGCGGGCTTCGTCATTTTTACAAAAAACTCCAGACATTTTCCAAAATCCAGACAATCCTTGATCCGGTCTTGAAAAAATCCATCCCCTTCTTGCGCAACAGGACCTTCATCGCGTTTCATCCGGTTAAGGAATTCTACTAACCCCTGCATAGCCGCGGCCTCCGCCAAATAACCGCTTTGAACATAAGACTGTTGCTGTCTAACGATTCTTCCAAAATTGAGCGCTCGGATGATAAACCCAGCACTGAGCGCCGTCAAAACAACAACGATCATCAAGACATAAACAAAAGCAAAACCATTTTGATTTTTAGAATTGGACAAATTCATAAATTTTTTTCCTAGGGCCCACCTGAGAGTTTCGCAAAAAAATCTCTGCTCGGGATTGCGCTGTTAGCTCCTGCTGCCCAAATCGCTTTTGCGCGGTCAATTGAACAACCGCCAGACCCGAAGCTGGCAGTGAAACTTGAAAGGAATGGATATTCGCGGCCAAAGGATCTTCTTTGAACAAACGGAACCGCGAATCAATGACCCGACGGAAAAACTCCTGTTTCTGATTGACCCCATATTCGAGATAATACGAATCCTGCTGTCCGCAGACCTCGGTCAGAGACAAACATTCTCGGCTCTGGCAAGCTGATGGTAAAGGCGCGCTCCAAAGGATCTGTGCCGGATGATCGCCGGGAATAACACCATCCCCCGACGAGCATAGAACCGGCAATTGGAACCTGATCAAATCCACGCCTTGGACCGTTGCTTGTTCAATGATTTCAACATGATCGGCCGCGGAAAACTTTAGTTCTTGCCGCAAACGATCAAGCGCGCGGAGATTTTGTTCTTCAAGATCCATGCGCGTATGCAGGGTATTCCATACCTGGTTCGCTTGCCAAAGGCTGTGAGCGCCTATTCCCAAAAGCAGACTGAGGATGGCCGCCGTCATCAAGACTTCAAGCAGCGTTAATCCTTGCTTTTTGTTGATCATGGGTTAGGTTCGGTAGGATTGAAATCACGCAGTCCGCTCGATGGATCATACAACTTGGCAACCAGTTGGAACGGCGAATCCAGCCGTCCATTGTGATTTTGATCTTCTCCCTGGTCTAGTTCGCCGTTGAGGTTCTGGTCTTCACCAATCACTGTCTGACTTTGCCGCCAGCTGACAGAGAGGACAACGTCCAATAAATGCGGGACCGTCGTCGCGTTGAGATAGGTCACGCCTTTCGCCTTAACGCCTTCAATAACAAAAGACTTGCCATTAAAATCATCGATGACGCTCGTGAAGGACGCGGCCTTGATTTGTTCCATCCGATTTTGAGCCGCGGCCAAAAGTTGCAGCGAATTTTGGGCGTTGCGGGTGATTTTCAAGCAAACAATGAAACTTGTCCATATCCCGCCGAGGATGAGGACAAACATCCCCACAGCCATCAATAGCTCAATGAGGGACAGCCCGTGGTTCTTTCGTATTTTCCTTTTCATGTATAAATAAAAAAACTCCGCTTGGGCGGAGCTGGCAGTCTGAGCATTAAATCCTTACCAAATCACTTTTCAGCTAAAATCCCCCCGGTTTTAATCACAAACGTCTTAGATCCGGTCTTACCAACGGCCACGGGGGTAGCCGTGAACGCGTAACCATCGACCCCCATTTCACACTTATAAACAAAACCCGAAATGCTGCCCTCATCGCAATAAGGACGCGCCAAAGCCGCCTGTTCTCCTTGCGTGAGATCAGCAATCCGGGCGGGATAATCGCTCTCGTGCGTGGTTGCGTAATATTCCGCGGAATTGGAAAGGGCTTTGAGCGTTGTTTGCGCTAAAACATCGTTCGCTGACATGCGAAAAAGCCGTAAGTTAGGGATGGCAATCGCGGCCAACAAGGCAATGATCCCCACAACAATCATGATTTCGACGAGAGTAAAACCCCTAACCTGCTGTCGCATATGTTTCTTTTTGATCATCACTGACGAGCTCCCATATTGTTTTCATCCTAACATAGCCGAACATTATGTCAATAAGATATGAAATTTCCTTTGAGAATGCCGCCATTCCTCTGCCCCAGAAAGATTGAGAGAATCGACGAGTACTGAATTTTTTTGATGCCTGACAGAAAAAACGCCGCCAGACGCTAATTTAAACGTTGTGCTGGAATTTTAACAACTTTGCCATTCTTCCAAACAATCAAGGGTTCCCCACGCAACTTTCTATCGGCAATAACACCACGTACCGCTTTTTTTATAGCCTTCTGCGCCTTTTGGGATAAAATCTCCCCTTCTGCTTTTTTAATCATTATCTACCTCCAGTTTCATCCACTGCTGATAAAGTGATTTATTTAAAATCTGCAATCCTTTTTCATTAGATTTTACAACTAGACCAGGATCTACCCCTGAATTATCAAAAATATCCCATGTGTCTGCCAAAGGCATATACAACTCAAAAAAATTCTTTAAACTTCTAGTCCATCTTCTTTTTACATCCACATCCGGAACATGATGTCCTCCTTGCTTGACTCGCTGTTTAATCCTTTCTTTGGCAAGATACATACTTGGAATCCATAAAAAAACAATGTGAACAAAATATCCCTTCGACCTTGCTTCCTTTATCAAACCGATATACGTCTTGCCCGACAAAGTAGATTCAAAAGCAAAATCAACTTTATGCGCAATAAAATTATCGATTTCTTTAAGCAATAATTTTCCGGCCTTGATACTTACTGTGGATGGTGAAAACGGGGAAAGCCCTAATGCAATTAAATCGGCATTCACAAAATTGGTACATTTTGCATAATGCGGCAGAAATTCTTTAGCAAATGTAGTCTTACCAGCACCGTTGGGACCGGCAATTATGTAAAGCTTAGGCATGCGAGCAGTGTAACACCAGTGACGAGACAAAACAAGAACCCTCTTTGGAGCATGACAGTATTATTCACCTAAATTCCCATGTACGCGCATATGAAATTTCCTTATTTCCCGCCCTTGTCCGTGGTGACCTGCAGGGTCAGCATCCGTTCTTGCAGGCTCCCATTTTCTTGTTTGAGCACTTTGAGATATTCGGCCAATTGCAACTGCTCATTTTGAAACCCTTGTGTGGAAACCATCTCCCCATCAAAACGTTTCCGTATCGTCGCAAGTGAAGTCTCTAAGATCGTCTTTTTCATCTTAAGATTCTCGACTTCTTGTTGATATTCCTGGATCGTGCTTCCCTTGTCCTTTTCCTTCGTCTGAGACAGCGCTGCCAATTCTTCCTTTTCATCACTAAGCTTTTTGATGTTGTCTTGATAATCTAAGATTGCTTTCTTAAGCCCCTCATTTTTCTGATCCAAGGACGCCAATTGATCTTCAAAATTTTTGACTTGCCCTGCCAGTAGTCTCCCTTTGTCGGCTTTTTTCTGTAAAGACTCTTGTGTCGTACGGTTGAGATCGTTCTCCAGCCCCTGCTTTTGCGTTTGCAAAGCAAAAACCTCTTTCAGTAAATCCTGCTCCTGCTGGAGGGCCTGTCGCTTTTCTTGCAATTGCTTTTGGCTGGTTTGCAAATCTCCCCGCTGATTTTCGATTTCGGAAAGTTTTTGTTCGCCAGTATGATAAACCAAAAGAAAATTCTCAAGTCCCTGCTTCACAGCCATGAGCAACTGCTGTTCCTGTTTGAGCTTTGCTTCATAAAGATGTCTGGATCGTTCCACCTGCCCAGGCTGCTTCTTAGTTGTTTCTTTTACCGAACGGATCTCGTCGGCCAGACCTCTCACTTGATCACGCGCCGTCTGCAATTGGGCCATCTGCTCTTTCGTTTCCTGCTCAGCCTTCTCGACAGCAACAGCTTTTATTTTTTCACTTTTATCAACGCTGTCCTGATGATTTGAGTCGAGGACACCCGCTTCCTGCCGCAGGTCAAGCAAAACCTGCTGCCAGGCCTGCTTTTGATTCAGTTTCTCGGCCAAACGCGCCTGGCCTTGTTCAACGCGCGCGCGTAAGACCCGCTGCCGATCTTCGAGGCTCCGCACTCGTCCTTGGCATTGCTTGATATCCCGCTCAACCATCTCCAGCTGATTTTGCGATTGCCTTTTTGCTGATGGCTGCTCATTGACCGATTGTTGCCGCAGCCGCGCGACTTGCGCCTTAAGTTGAACAGCCCCGTCTTGAAAAGCCTGTTGTTTGCGCTTGCGGACGGCGATGTCCTTCTTGATTTGATCTTGCAGGGCCTGCAGTCCGGTCTTCTGTTCTTTCAAACTTTGCAAATGATCGACACTCGACGCGGCATCTTTGGCCAACAACTTTAAAGATCGATCAAGTTTGTCGGATGAATTTTTTAACCCTTCCCTCCGATTTCGCCGCTCTTGTTGATCACTTTGCAAGCGCTGCCATTTCTCCGCCAAGACCTGATTCTCTAATAAAATCTGCTGATTATTTTCACGGGTCTTTTGCATCCGCGCTTCGAGGCTTTGCAAATGATAATCCAAAAGTTCCTGAATGGAAAGCTTTGCGCCGTCGGGTTGTTCCTGGGCGAAGCTGCTTACACAATGCAGAGATAGAATAAAAATCGGTAGCAGAAACAGCCAAAGCCTAGCGACATGACCGCGTCTTTCTCGTCGATCAATTTTGGGATCCATTCTCATCGTTTTTATCATCTTAATAAAAAATGCAAGAAATTACCCCGCCAAAATACGGCGGGGTTAATTCGGCCTAAAAATTTGCGTTCGCTATCGCTATGCAAATTTTGGCCTCATTAATGAACCAACCGGGCTATCCCCATAATCGGTGAGAACAACGCCACCACGATAAAACCAACAATACCTCCCAAAACAACAATCATCAGCGGTTCCATGACGCGGGTGAGAACGCTCACCGCGGCCTGCACCTCGTCATCATAAAAATCAGCGACCCGCAAAAGTTGTTGATCAAGCTGGCCCGACTTTTCTCCAACGGCAATCATTCGTGTCACCAGCGGCGGGAAAAATTCGACGCGCTCTAAAGGGACGCTCAAGCTCTCCCCTTGCGCAAGGCTGAGGCGGGCGTGCTCAAGCAGCTCTTGAATGACGCGATTCCCGCTGGTCTTGGCCACGACATTGAGAGCGTCGATGATAGGAACATCATTTTGCAATAACGTTGCCAGGGTGCGGATAAAACGGCTGATCGCGATTTTTTTGATCAACGGGCCCACGATCGGCAACCCCAACAACATCCGGTCGATCAAGAGTTCTCCGGCATCACTTTTTCGATATTGAAAAAATAAAAAACCGGTCAAAAAACCTCCGCCCAAGATCATCCCATAAAATTTCTGCAAAAATTGGCTCACTCGGATGAGCCGCTGGGTGATGATCGGCAGCGGCGCGTCAAACGTTTCATAAATGGAAGAAAAAATCGGAACAATCTTAATCAGCAAAATTCCGGAGATGATTAAAACAATTCCCAGGACTACCCCCGGATAAATCAATGCCGATTGAATATTGCGCTTCAGGACGACCGACCGTTCTAAATACGCGGCGGTGCGATCCAAGATATGGCTCAAGACGCCTCCGCTTTCTCCGACCTTGATCATATGGACATAGACCTCATCAAAAACATTTGGATGCTTGGCAAATGCCGATGACAAACTGCTTCCGGCCTGAATGTCATCACGCAGCTGGACGACAATGCCCTGAAAAAAGGGGTGCTGGATTTGCCGCTGCAACACATCCAGACATTCTGAAATGGGGATACCGGCGGAAAGCATCGTTGCCAGTTGTCTGGAAAAAACCGCCAATTCATCAACAGCAACAATCCTTTTCCAAAAAGCCAGCCTGGCAAGTTGCGATTCGCGAAGAAGATCAATCGAAATGATCGTCAATTTGCGCTTACGCAATTCCTGCCTGACCGATTCCGCGTGATCGGCCATGATCTTCCCCATCACTTGATGGGCCGCTTGATCTTTAGCGACGAATTTATAGATTGGCATCCATCATTCCTTATCGAAAAAAATTTTTCCTTTTTCCCATTGTAACACCTTGGCACCGACTGAAAAAAGTATTCTCCGAAAAAAATTCATTTATAAAAAGGCAGCGCGGTCGTGCTGAACCGTTTCTTCATTGAAAGACACCCGTAAAGCCTCCTCCAAACTGATCAAACCATTTTGCAATTTTTCCAGCAGGTCATCTTTTAAGAATTTCATTTTCAAATCATTGCGGGCATAGTTCTTGATATCATCGGCTGACTTCCCGCGCACCAGCATATCGCGGATCGTATCATCAACCCGCAACACCTCAGCAACACTCAGACGCCCCCAATAACCAGTATTTCGACAATGCTCGCATCCTTTGCCTCGATAAACGATCATGGATTCTTTAAGAGGAAACGGCAGAGATTGGAGCAGCTCGGAAGAAACCTGCTGCGGGACTTTGCATTTTTGACAAATCCGTCGGCAAAGACGCTGGGCGCAGATCAAGGCCAAACTCGAGGCAACAAGGAACGGCTCAACCCCCATATCGACCAGCCGGGTCATGGCCCCCACCGAGTCATTCGTATGCAAGGTCGAAAGGACCAATTGTCCCGTGAGCGATGCCTTGATCACCGTATCCGCCGTTTCCTCATCACGGATTTCTCCGACGAGAACAACGTCGGGGTTCTGACGCAAAAGCGCTTTCAGTCCAGTTACAAAAGTCAATCCAATCTCCGGATGGACCTGGACCTGTGTCAACCCCTCAACCAAATATTCGACCGGGTCTTCAATGGTGATGATATTCTTCTCGACCGAGTTCAACTCCTGCAAGACCGTATAAAGGGTCGTTGATTTTCCGCTACCAGTGGGCCCGGTCACCAAGACCAGACCAAATGGCTGCTGAATCACTTGTTTCAATTGCTCAACGGCCGCTGGGACAAACCCTAGCCCGGACAATCCTAATCGCAGGTGACTCTTATCAAGGATCCGCAGGACAATCTTTTGACCGTGCAGAGTCGGAAGGATCGACATTCGAAAATCAATCATCCCGCTTCTGGTCTTAATTTTAAAACGGCCTTCCTGAGAAACATAAGATTTTGTGATGTCCAAACCGGCCATGATCTTAAGTCTGGTCAAAAGCGCCGAAAAATAATCTTTGGACAATTCCAACGTCTCCTGCAAGAATCCGTCAATCCGATAGCGAACGCGCAACTTCTCTGCCATGGGCTCCACATGAATATCCGACGCCCGTTGTTTCAAGGCTTCCCGGATCATCAAATTGATCATGCGGACAACCGGGGCGTCATCGCCTTCGTCGCGGCTTAAATCCGTCCCGCGATCCGAAAAAGCCGAGACCTCTTCGTTCTCCCCTAAAACAATCCCACGACTGAGATCCTGCAAATCTCCCGTGCTTTTCGAACTGTAATAATTTTCGATCGTTTCTTCAATGTCCTTTTCCGCGCTGATGACCGTGTCAATTTTCTTCCCGGTCAAGGTCTTCAAATCATCGATCATAAAAATATTGAGCGGATCTGCCGTGGCAATGGTAATGATATTTTCCATACTGGAAACAGGCACAATCTTATATCGACGCGCTGTTTGTTCGGGGATCACCAGCTTCAACTGCGGATCAATGCGGAATTTTTTAAGTTGAATGAATGGGATTTCTAATTCTTTGACCAAAAGCGCTAAGACATCCTCTTCCCGGATCAAACCTTTTTTAACGAGTGCCCTTTCCAGGCTGATGCCCAGCTCAGCCTGCAAGGCCTGAGCCTCTTTGAGCTGATCGTCGGTGATCGCGAAGTTTTCTAAAATCTGTTGGATGATCCGTTCTTTAATTGTTTTTGGCATAACAAGTCTCATGTCTCAAGTAACAAGTCCCCAGTCTTGAGACGACATCATTCGTCCCCCGCGGTCACGCGCAACACTTCCTGCAAAGTCGTTATCCCGGATAAGGCCTTTTGCAAACCGTCTTCCCGCATAGTCACCATGCCCTCTTGCCGCCCAGCAGTTTTGATCTGCAGCTCTCCCGATCGATGCAAAATGAGCTCTTTTACCGACGGTGTCATCATTAAAATTTCCGTAAGGGCCACCCGGCCCTCATATCCGCTCTGAGAACAGCGAGCACATCCGCGGCCGCGAAACAACCGAATCGCCGCTCCTTTGGCAAATCGTTTGAACTGATACTGCTCGATCAATTCGTCGGAAACCCGCTCCTGCTCTCGGCACTTCGAACAAATTTTACGGACCAGCCGCTGGCCCACAACGCCGATCAATGAAGAAACAAGCAAAAACGGCCGCACTCCCATGTTCATCAAACGGATCAAAGAACCGGCGGCGGTCGAGGTATGCAGCGTGCTAAGGACCAGATGTCCGGTTAAAGCCGCCTTGACCGCGATATCCAGAGTCTCGGCATCGCGGATTTCGCCGATCATGATCACGTCGGGGTCCTGCCGCAAAACCGCGCGCAGGGTGTTGGCAAAAGTGAGATTCATGCTCGGACGGACATTGACCTGATTGACCCCTTTGATTTCATATTCGATGGGGTCCTCAACCGTCACGATATTCCTCGTCGGAGCGTTGATGAATCGCAACAACGAATACATCGTCGTCGTCTTTCCGCTTCCTGTGGGGCCGCACGACAGGACCAATCCATGGGGACGGGCAACGCATTCCTTCAAATGTCGCAAGGCGTCATTTTCTAGACCAAGTTCATCGATGTCCAAGATATCGGCCGTGCGGTCAAGGATGCGCAGAGCGGCCTTCTCACCAAACGCCGTCGGCAAAACGCTGACCCGGATATCAACCTGTCCATCATTCTCCATTTGGAAACTGAATCGGCCTTCCTGCGGCAGACGACGTTCGGCGATATCAAGATGAGCCAGGACTTTAAGTCGAGAGGTTATCGGCAAATGCAGTTCTTTTGAAAATTGATTGGCCTCCCGCAGTAGGCCATCCACCCGATAACGGACCCGCAAGACCCGCTGCATTGGTTCAATAAAAACATCGCTCGCCTTCATGCTGATCGCCTGCTGCAAAATTGTGTCGGTGAATTTGATCATTGGCGCGTCGGGCGTCACGTCATCAATAAAAGTCCTTCCGGAAAAAGCACTCGGATCTTTCACCAACTCGAGAACTTCGCTTCCCTGCATATCGTGAATGATGTCCTGAAGAATCTCGACGGAACTCGAGGAAAAATAGCGTTCGATCATTTCTTCGATCTGGGTGCGGCGGGCAATGATCGGTGTGATGTGCAAATTGGTGAGGTTCTCCACATGATCAATCGCGAAAATATTTAAAGGATCCGCCATCGCCAACGTTAGATTGTCCCCCATTTTTGAAATCGGAAGGATCTGATATTTGCTGGCGATGTCTTTGGGTAGGATATTGACCACATCGGGGTCGATTTTGATACGCGAGATATCAAT
>JAHFFS010000170.1 GCA_023247815.1 Candidatus Omnitrophota bacterium | reverse complement strand
AAGCTTCGATCAAAGAGGGGCAGCGGCTTTATTCGGTGGTTAAGCGGCCCAATGTGATGATCAAGGTCCCGGCCACGGATGAAGGATTTCCGGTCATTCAAGAATTGCTTGCCAACGGGATCAACGTCAATGTCACTTTGATTTTTTCTCGGAAACAATACCGTAAAACAGTTGCTGCTTACGTGCAGGGGATTAAAGATCTTTTGAAAAAAGGCGGGGATGCCCGCAAGGTTCGTTCGGTCGCGAGTGTCTTTGTCAGCCGGATCGATTCTTTGATCGACCAGCGTCTGCAGGACATGATCAAGAAAACGGCGGATCAGCAGCAAAAACAAGTGTTGCAGTCGTTGTTGGGGAAAGCGGCTGTCGCGAATTCGCGTTTGATTTTTGAAATATTTAAAGAAGAATTAGCCGGGCGAGATTTTCAGGAGTTGAAGAAAAAAGGGGCCCATGTGCAGCGGGTCCTCTGGGGATCAACCTCAACCAAAAATTCGGATTATCGCGATGTCAAATACGTCGAGGAATTGATTGCTGATCCAACCGTGAATACCATTCCTGAAAACACCTTAAAGGCCATGATGAATCATGGGCAGGCGAAGCCAGCGTTTGGTCATTCCGCGAAGATGGAACAGCAAATCATCGCAAATTTGAAAGCGCAAGGCATTGATATTGACGCGGTCTGTGACGAGTTGTTGGTCGCGGGCGTTGATGCCTTTGTTAAAGCGTTTCGGGACTTGCTCAAGGCCATTGAGGACAAGGCGCAGAAACTTTGCGCGTCATCGTAGAGCGACCATTTTTGCTGCTTTGAAGCTTATGAACGTTCAATCGCTTCCCCTCCAGAACAAGACCCAACGAATCGCCAGCATTGACGCCGCAAAAACAATCGTCATTTTTTGTGTCATTCTCATCCATTTGGATCCGTACTATTATTTTGTTTTTTTAAAGCAGCCTTTCATTTATCAGGCCGTCTATTTCCTTGTTAGTAAGATTTTCACCGTTGGGATTTCGCTCTTTTTTCTGGCGTCCGGATATTTCTTCGGACAGTCTTTGTTAAAGGAAGGTTTTTCCGAGCGTGTCGCGGCGCGATATTTGAAAAAGATCCTTTTTCTTTATGGGATATGGACATTTATTTATCTGTTTTTTTCATGGATCAAAATCGGGAATTTTTTAGGAGATGGGTTTTTGCTGGCCTCTTTGCATTATGGAGAGGCGTTTTTGAATTGGTTTTCTGAAGTGTCGATGCTGAGATTGATTTTTGAAGGGACCACCTATCATTTGTGGTTTCTGATGAGCCTTTTTTGTTGCATGCTTTTTACGAGTCTATTTGCAAAAAAGCGGGTCATTTTATGGGCATTGGCCTTCCTTTGTTTTTTGTTGAGTCTCCAGAACGCCGTTTATGCCCCCTGGCTGTGTCATCCGTCGGAAATCTTGCAACTCATGCAAAGAACGTTATATTATTTTGTTTTTTTTGTGCTGGGTTATCATTGGGCAGGGCGACCCGTTCCGCGGCCATTTTGGTGTCCGCTTTTACTGGTCGTTGGTATTTTGGGGCACAGTACCGAAATTTTTTTGCAAGTTCCGCTTTATTTCGGAAATTTGATCTTAAGTTCGGGGATTTTTTTGTTCTTGCGGTACAACCCTGCTCTGGGGAAAAATTCATTTTTAAGCTCAAGTGGACAGTTGACGCTGGGGATTTACGTGGTGCATGTTTTTGTTTTGGAGGTTTTAAGGCCTTGGATCGACTTGATTCCGGTTTGGATCGGAAGCGCTGTTTATCCCGGTGCCATTTATTTTGGCGCTTTAGGGGCAACGGTTGTTTTGCAAAAAATTCCGGGTCTGCGTCGGCTGGTGAGTTGAGCCTTCAATAAAATCAAAAGGAGAGCTGAAGTCATGAAAAAAAATATGTCTTCAGAAGAGGTTTTTTCCCGCACCATTTTTGGCATTGTCATGCTGCTTGTTCCATTTATCAGTTGGTGGAAGTGGGTGATTTTTGTTTTAGGGTTTTTATTTCTGATTTCCGCTTACCAGGGGTTTTGTTTCACCTGTGCCCTTTATCGCTGGCTTTTTGGCGGCAAATGAAAGGATACAAAAATGGTAAATGACGTTCAGCATCGGCTGCTTTATGCCCGCAAACATTTTGTATTCATCCAACGATTCGGTCGTTTCCCGCATCGAAATCAGATTTTACAGAGGGAATTCACCGCCGAGGAGATTCATTTCTTAAGGGCGCCGGGGGCGTCTTTTTAGCGCACAAAATTATTGACAAGATTTTAGCTTTAATTCATAATGTTGACAAATTAATTAAGTTTTGCAAGATTGATATTTCACCCGCATGGTGAAAATATTTCATCTTGCGGTCGTGAAAGGAGAATAAAGAAATGGCAGAAGGTACAGTAAAATGGTTTGACAACAAAAAGGGCTATGGATTTATCGCGCGTGATGAAGGCAAAGATGTCTTCGTCCACCATAGTCAAATTACTGGTGATGGCTTCAAGTCGCTCGAAGAAGGTCAAAAGGTCGAATTCGATGTGACGCAAGGCCCCAAAGGTGAACAAGCCTCTAACGTTAGAAAGATATAAATTCTTTTTTAACAGTTCGAAAAGCCTGGTTGAATTCCAACCAGGCTTTTTTTGTGACCAGGCGCGGATAAAGAATTGGTTTATTTTCGAAATATCAATTGTTTTGCATTTCCCGCGTTGTTATAATGTCGCTCAACTGTCAATCCGAATATAAAATCATTCCTTGTCGACTATGGACCCTTGGGGAAAAATCGGGCATTTAACAAAGTCGGAAATCCGCGATCTTCAAAATCGCAAGCTGCGGCAATTCATCAATCAGTATCTTTACCCATTCAGCCCTTATTATCGTAGACTCTTTGATCAGAACAACATCAAACCAGGTTCTATTCGAACCGTTGCTGATCTGCGCCGAATTCCTTTTTGCTCCAAAAAAGATTTTATTGATCCCGCCCGACCGGATAAGATCAAAGATTTCATTCAGCAACCCGATCTTAAGACCATCCGGCAATTTTGGCCAAAAACCCAATTGCTGAAGTTGAAATGGCAGTCTTTGACCAAAGGGGATGAGTTTGTCAAAGCGAATTTAGAGAAGGAATTTAGACCTTGTTTCATTACTTTTACGACGGGAACGACGAATATGCCGGTTTCTTTCCTTTACACCTCGCATGACATTCAAAATTTGCATGTCTCTGGACACCGCATGCTCAAGCTCACGGAGATGCAAAGCAGCGACCATGTTGTGAACATGTTTCCTTACGCGCCGCATTTGGCGTTTTGGCAAGTGGTTTTTGGTGGCCTGGAGGCGAGCACCTTAATTTTGAGTACCGGCGGAGGAAAGATGATGGGTACGGAAGGAAATAT
>JAHFFS010000027.1 GCA_023247815.1 Candidatus Omnitrophota bacterium | reverse complement strand
GATTTGCAGGCGATTGATCATCTTTTCGCGGTCACGGCCGGACTCGATTCATTGGTGCTGGGGGAGAAGCAGATTTTGGGCCAGGTCAGAAAAGCGATGCTGAAAGCGCAAGAACGAGGGATGTTCAGCAAATATTTCAATATTCTGGTCAATCTGACTTTGCGTACGGGTAAAAAAGCCCGTCATGAAACCGATATCAGTTCCGGTGGGTCATCAGTCAGCTGGGCGGCGATCACCTTGGCCGAAAAATTGTTGGGAAGTTTGAAGGGCCGATCGATTCTGCTCATCGGTGCCGGTAAAATGGGAGAACTGACGGTGCAACAGCTTCATCAGAAGGAACTGAAAACGATTTATATCATGAACCGCACGCAGGAAATCGCGGAGGATTTCGCTCGGCGTTATGGTGGCCAGGCGGTTGGCTTTTGTGACATCAAAGAAATTTTATCTTCGGTTGATTTATGCGTTTGCTCCTCGGGGGCGCCCCATTACGTGATTGATAAAGGAATCATCGATAAGATTTATCCAATGCGGGAGGGGAGAAAGTTGACGCTGCTGGATATTTCCATGCCGCGCAATGTGGACCCCGCTGTCAAAGAATCACCGCTTGTTCATTTGTCCGACATCGATGATCTACATGAGGTTTTAGGCGAGAGCCTGCGCAAAAGAGAAGCCGCGGTCAAACAAGTCAAAACGATCATTGAAAAGAACGTCAAAGCCTTTATCAAGAAAATTGACCAAAGCTTTCCGGAGGAAAAAGTTGTTTCAGAAACAGTGCCAATCGCCTAAATCCTTTTCGAAAAAAATGGCCCAGCAGCAACAGATTCCAGATTTTTACCTTGATGCTCCAAACGTAAGCAGTGACTCCGAGGTCATGGTTGCTTTGCTGAACATGGGCGGACCGAAAACCAACAAGGATGTCAAAGCGTTTTTGGAACGGTTGTTTAAGGATGACTTGATCATTCGTTTTCCGTTATCAAAAGTTTTGCAGTCCTTTTTTGCCTGGTTGATCGTGACCTTGCGCTGGAAAAAAACGGCTCAGCGATATCAAAAAATTGGGGGAGGAAGCCCGATTTATGCTGCCACGGAAAGACAGCGCAGAGCGCTCGACCAGGAATTGAAAGCGCGAGGACGAAATCTTTCGGTGGTCATTTCTTTCAACTACAGTGAGCCGCTGCCGGAACAAACGATTCAAGTAATCAAAGCCGCTGGTAAATCGGTTCTGCTGCCGATCAGTTTGTATCCGCACTATTCACGGGCGACGACTGAAGCTAATATTCATCATTTGAAAAAGGCTGCCGGCCGAATTTATCCAGAACTCAAATTTTTAAAACCACCGTCGTATTATCTTCACGAAGGTTTCATCCAGTCCTATGTTGATCGGATCCGAGAAGAAATTGTGGTTGCGAAGGGGGAGAGCCTCGACGATTTTTACCTGCTCTTTTCAGCCCATGGCCTGCCGCTCTATTTCTTGATGGAAGGGGATATTTATCCTTTTCAGATTGCTCAATCGGTGGCGCTCATTCTCGATCGGCTCAATCGCAAAGATCGCTGGCTAATTTCTTATCAAAGCTCGGTCGGGCCGATGCAATGGATGAAACCATCTACCGATGAAGTTTTACAGGCGATGGCAAAGGGTGGAATTAAAAAGGTCCTTGTTGTTCCGGTCGCCTTTGTCAGCGATCACATCGAAAGTTTATGTGAAATTGATATGGAATACCGACAATTGGCAGAAGAGGCCGGCATCCACGACTTTCGGATGTCGAAAGCCCCGGAATGCCATCCGTTGTTTATCAAAGCCTTGGCAGATGCCGTGGAACAATCGTTGCCGCCCAAATTCACAGCGACGGGGGATTTTGTTGCAAGTGCTCCCATTTTATCAAAGAAGGAGGAAGTGAAAAATGTTCAGTAGCATGATCGCGATAGGATTTGGATTGTTTTTGCTTACGGGTGCCTATTTTGGTTCTAAAGCGGGTAGCAAAATTTCACTGTGGATGGGGTTGGCTTCAGCATTTTTAGTTTTTGGCGCGGTATGGATCACTCAGAGTCAGTATCAAACAGGGTGGATGATTTTGAAAGGCGTGTCGTTGCTGCTTACGTGTGTTTTTTTAACGCGATTGTTAAAAACCAAAAAGTTCATGCCGTCGGGAATGTTGTTAACCTTAACCGTCCTGTTTTTTATTTTCAGTCTTTCCCGTTGATCGTTTTATGAGCGAACCAAAAATTTCGTTGACACTCGGACTTAATTTAGCGGTGGGCATGGCTTTGTGCGTTTGGGTTGGGCATTGGATTGACAATCGATGGAAAACAGGCTATGTTTTTACGATTTTTGGGGCGGCTTTGGGATTGGCTTACATGTTTTATGAGTTATGGAAAATTATTCGACGGTCATAAGGAATAAGGGAGAGAATTGATGGCAGGTCCAGAAAAAGCCTTTGATTTGCAGGAATACATCATGCATCACGTCGCGAACTCAGACAAGTGGTCGCTGCCTTTTCTTTCTCCGATCTCATTGCCAGAGTGGTTGACACTGCATGGATTGATGATGGTCATTTGTGCGATTTTTCTCGTTGTATTGTTCTGTCTTATTTATCGAAAAGAGCAGATGGTCCCATCGGGGATAACAAATGTCTTGGAGCTTTTGATCCTTTTTATCCGTGATAACATCGCACTTCCTTGCCTTGGGAAAGAAGAAGGGCGTAAGATGATGCCGCTTTTGTGCACGTTTTTTTTCTTTATCTTGGGGATGAACCTGATGGGGTTGATTCCGCTTTTCGCCTCTGCCACCGCCAATGTCAACGTCACCGGGGCATTGGCTTTCATAACCTTAAGTTTTATGATCGGAGGGTCGATTTATAAAAACGGGATCAAAGGATTTTTTGCGGCCCTCATTCCGTCTGGCGTGCCGTTTCCGATCCTTTTCATGATTGTTCCGCTCGAGTTCATTGGATTGTTCGTCAAGGCTTTTGCCTTGACACTGCGGCTTTTTGCCAACATGCTGGCCGGGCATATTGTCATTTTAACACTGGTGGGGTTGGTGGTGATGATTGGTTACGTGGCGTTACCGTCGATTCTCTTGGCGGTCATGATCATGTTACTGGAAATCCTGGTGGCCTTTTTGCAGGCGTTCATTTTTACTTTGCTCTCAGCGTTATTTATCGGACACATGGTTCATCCACATCATTAAATATTCGGGCAAATTTCTTTACAGAAGCGAAAACGATTTGTATAATAGCGCAGCATTAAAACAAAAGACGCGGATTTTCATCATAAAATAAGGAGAGCAAAATGGAACATGGTATTTTGACCGTAGCACTTGGTGCTGGTCTGGTCACCATTGGCGCGGGTATAGGAATTGGCAGAATCGGCGCGGCCGCCCTTGAAGGCATGGCCCGTCAACCGGAAATGGCCGACCGACTCCAGACAACAATGATCATTGCCGCGGCCCTCTTCGAAGGAATCGCCCTTTTTGCCATGGTGATTTGCTTCTTAGCCCTCAAATAACTAAAATTGAAATGAACGATTCTCACGACGTCAGCATGACTCAGCAAGAGGTGTCGCACGGACAACCTTCCTTATTTTCGCCGGAATTCAATCTCATTTTTTTGACCTGGGTCACGTTTTTCATTTTGTTGGCGGTGCTTTACAAGTTTGCCTGGCGGCCCATCTTGACGCTATTGGATCAGCGTGAAGAAAATATCCGCCGCTCCGTTGAAGAAGCGGAAAAAATCCGCCAAGAATTTTTAAAGATTGAAGAGACCCGCAAACGAATTCTCATCGAGGCGGATACCAAGGCCAAAGACATCGTTCAGCAGTCGCGCAAATCCGCCATCAACGCCGCGAAGGTCATTGACGATAAAGCCAAAGAAGAAGCCCAACTCTTGATTGAAAACGCCCGTACGGAAATCAAGGCCGAATTTGACCGGTCTCGATCGATTTTACGTCGGCAAAGTGCTGATTTGGCAGTGGCCTTTTCACAGAAATTGCTGAAGAAAGAGCTCGATGAAAAACGCCAGAGCGAGTTGTTGAGCGAATTGATAAAGGAAGTTTGATCCGATGAATGTGAACGCCATTAGTCAACGTTACGCCCAAGCACTTTTGCAGGTGAGTCTTGAGAAAAAAATTGTTGAAGGGGTTTATCAGGATTTGCAGTCTCTTCAAGAATTGCTTAAAAGTTCTCAAGAACTTCGTGAGTTTTGGATGTATCCAAAAGTTCCAAGAAAAATACGAGAAGCGGTTTTTCAAAAATTATTCGCGGCGCGCTTTGAACCATTGACGCTGACTTTTCTTGGGTTTTTGATGCAGAAGGACCGCCTTCAAGTGATTGAGCAAATCATTGCGGATTTTGAAGTCATGGTTAGGGAAGAGCGTGGGATCTTGGCGATCCAGGCGAAGAGTTCGGTTCGGTTTACGGAAGACCAGGAAAAAGCGCTTAAACTCCGTTTGCGGGAAAAATTTAGAAAAGAGATCGAGTTGGCAGTGTCCGTTGATCCAGACCTGATTGGCGGTTTTAAACTGCAAATCAAAGATCAAATTTTTGATACCAGTTTAGCGTTTCAGTTACAAAATTTTAAAAATCAACTATTAACGGTGATCTGATGATAAAACCGCTCAAGGCAGAAGAAGTTTCGCAAATTTTAAAGCAACAGTTGAAAGAATTTGAATTTAAGACCGGAGACTATGAAATCGGACGGGTGATTTCCGTTGGCGATGGTATCGCCCGCGTTTTTGGATTGTCCGGCGTCATGGCCGGCGAGTTGGTGGAATTTTCGCAAACCAAGGATAATTTGAAAGGCATGGTCCTTAATCTCGAGGAAGACAACGTCGGGATCGCGATTTTTGGCGAGGACACCCAGATCCGTGAAGGTGACGAAGTCCGACGCACAAAACGAATCGCCTCAGTTCCGGTTGGCGACGAATTGATGGGCCGTATTGTCAATGCCTTGGGCGAGGCCATCGACGGTAATGCCCCGATTCACGCTAAAGAAACCCGGAAGATCGATGTCAAAGCCCCAGGCATCATCAGCCGTAGAAATGTTCACGAACCTTTGCAAACCGGGATCAAAGTCATTGACGCCTTGACACCCATTGGCCGCGGCCAACGCGAGTTGATCATCGGTGACCGTAAGACTGGAAAAACATCTTTGGCGATTGACACGATCATTAACCAGCGCGGGGAAGGGGTCCATTGCTTTTACGTCGCGATTGGACAAAAACGTTCTACAGTTGCCCAGATTTATGAGACATTAAAAAAATTTGGGGCCATGAGTTATACCACGATTGTCGCGGCTACTGCCTCTGATCCAGCTCCTTTGCAATTTATCGCACCCTATTCCGCTACGGCCATGGGCGAATATTATCGCGACAGCGGCCGCCACGCCCTCATCATCTACGATGACTTGACCAAACAGGCGCAGGCTTATCGGCAGCTTTCCCTATTATTGCGCCGTCCACCTGGCCGCGAGGCTTATCCAGGGGACATTTTTTATCTGCACAGCCGCTTGCTGGAACGCGCGGCAAAGATGAGCAAGGAAAAAGGCGGTGGGAGTTTGACCGCGTTACCGATCGTTGAGACGCAGGGTGGGGACGTCACAGCGTATATCCCGACCAATGTCATTTCCATTACCGACGGACAGATTTATTTGGAAACCGATTTGTTTTATTCCGGTCAGCGACCAGCGATCAACCCCGGGTTATCAGTTTCACGAGTTGGTGGTGACGCCCAGATCAAGGCCATGAAGCAGACCGCTGGAACGCTTCGTTTGGATTTAGCGCAGTATCGGGAACTGGCCGCGTTTTCGCAGTTCGCTTCCGATCTCGACGAGGCTTCACGCAAACAATTGGAGCGCGGCAAACGGCTCATGCAATTGATCAAACAGGGGGTGCGTGAACCGCTAGCGGTTGTTAAACAGATCGTGATCATCTACGCGGGCGTCAATGGTTTTCTCGATGATGTTCCGGCCGAGCAGGTGAAAAATTTTGAGCGCCGGCTTTTCGACGCCTTGGATTCCGAGTATGTTGATTTTGTTAAGACGCTCAATGAGCAAAAAGTTTTCAATGAGGAACTTAAGAAAAAATTGAATCAATTGTTAGAAGATTTTAAGCAAAGGCAGCACGGGAATTATGCCGACCATTAAAGAATTCAATGATAAGTTGAGCCGTTTGCGCAATACGCAGAAAATGACCGCTACCATGAAACTGGTGGCGATGAGTAAGTTGTATAAAGCTCAGGAAGCGCAGCGCAACGCCAAACGATATGCCCTTCATCTGACCGACCTCATTGGCCGGTTGGCCGCGTCGGTTGAATCGTCGGTCCATCCACTGCTCGAGCCGCGCAAGGAAGTCAAAAAGGCCTTGATCTTGGTTTTCGCGTCGGACAAAGGACTGTGCGGCGGTTACAACAATATTTTGCTCAGAGGCGTTGATCAATGGATCAAACAAAACAAGGAAAAGTATTCTGCCATGGATATCAGTTGCTGCGGCAAACGCGCCTTCATGCATTTTAGAAGAAAAGCGCAGGTCCAGAAATATTACGAAGGGTCAACTCGGGAGCCGAATTTTCAAACCGCGGCTCAGATTGCGGAAGATTTGAGTGGGCACTTTTTATCAAAAAAGTACGACGAGATTTATGTCAGCTACAACAATTTCTTTAGTCCGTTATCACAGACACCGATGTTTACTAAAGTGTTACCGATTGAAGCAAGCGAAGTGCTCTCCGGCGGACAGAAAATTTCCGGGGATTATTTATTCGAACCGGAAAAAGAGAAGCTGTTTGCATTCCTCATACCTAAATATTTATATTTTCGAATCTATTTCGCTTTTTTGGAAAATGCCGCCGGTGAACACGGGGCGCGAATGACGGCCATGGACAACGCGACCAAGAACGCTGATGATATGATTGACAGCTATACTTTGTTGCGTAACCGGGCGCGGCAGTCAGAAATCACAACCGAATTGATTGAAATCATTTCTGGCGCTGAGGCGTTGAAGTAATAAGTTGCCAGTGCCAAGTCACATGTTTCAAGTGTTTAGTGCCTGGCATTAGTATCCAGATTCAGCATTTGAGTCTTTGATGTTCTTGAGACTTGTAGCATGTAACTTGCAACTTTAAAGGATAAAAAAATGACAACGAAAAATCTAGACCGAGTCAATGGCAAAATTGTTCAGGTCTTGGGCGCGGTCGTGGATGTGAAGTTTCCGGAGGGGGAGTTACCCGCGATCAAGGTCGCTTTAAAAACGACAAATGCTTCGATCAATGAGCGGGAGTGGAACCTGACACTCGAAGTTGCTCAGCATTTGGGTGAAAACACAGTACGCACCATTGCCATGGACAGTACCGACGGGTTGACCCGCGGGATGGCGGTGATCAATACTCAGGAACAAATTTGTATGCCGGTCGGTGAACAGACCCTGGGCCGGGTCTTGAATCTTTTGGGTGAACCGATTGATGAGGCTGGTGAATTGAAACCGGGACATCGATTGCCTATCCATCGATCCGCTCCCCGTTTCGATGAACAAGAAACTTCGGATAAAGTTTTGGTGACTGGAATCAAAGTCATTGACCTGCTGGCACCATATCGCAAGGGTGGGAAAATTGGACTTTTCGGCGGGGCTGGTGTGGGCAAGACCGTACTCATTCAGGAGCTCATTCACAATATCGCTAAAGAGCACGGCGGCTATTCGGTGTTTGCCGGTGTTGGAGAACGGACTAGAGAAGGAACGGCCCTTTATCATGAAATGAAAGAGGCGGGCGTTTTGGATAAAACCGCGTTGATTTATGGACAGATGAATGAACCGCCGGGCGCGCGTGCCAGAGTGGCCCTTTCCGCGTTAACCGTTGCTGAATATTTTCGCGATGAGATGCGTCAGGATGTTTTACTTTTCATCGATAACATTTTTCGTTTTACGCAGGCGGGTTCGGAAGTTTCCGCCCTTTTAGGACGGATCCCTTCCGCGGTTGGATATCAGCCGACCCTCGGCACGGACATGGGGGAACTGCAGGAACGGATCACGTCAACAAAATCAGGGTCAATCACTTCAATCCAAGCGATTTACGTTCCGGCCGATGACTACACGGATCCGGCACCGGCAACCACGTTCGCGCATTTGGACGCCACGACCGAGTTGTCACGTCCAATCGCCGAGTTAGGGATTTATCCGGCGGTTGATCCGTTGGCGTCAAGCTCGACGATCTTGAATCCGGAAACCGTCGGGGAAGAGCATTATCGCGTGGCCCGCGGGGTGCAGGAGATTTTGCAGCGGTATAAGGAATTGCAGGACATCATCGCGATCCTTGGAATGGACGAGTTGTCGGAACAGGACATGTTGACGGTGAAACGGGCCCGTAAAATCCAAAAGTTCCTTTCGCAGCCTTTTCATGTTGCTGAACAGTTTACGGGTCTTAAAGGCAAATATCTTCCCATCGAAGACACCATCCGTTCGTTCGCGGAAATCCTAGACGGCAAACACGATAGCGTTCCAGAACAAGCTTTTTATCTGGTGGGCGACATCGACGACGCTTTGTTAAAGGCCAAACAATACCAATGATCCCAACTCCTGCCCCATAGGCTCAGGAGTTGGAGTCTCAAGTCTCAGGGCGCATGTCCCAAGTAAAATGGTCCAGTTAGAAATTGCATTTGACTTGTAACTTGAGACTTGCGACCTGAAACAGGATAAGTTGGGTGCTTGTTATGAAAAGTTTTCCATTAACCATACTCTCCCCCAAGGGCAGTGCTTTTAACGAAGCCGTTATCTCCGTCAGCGCTCCGGGAACCGAAGGCAGTTTTGGTGTTCTTGCCGAGCATATCCCGATGGTGGCAACGCTTAAGGCGGGTGTTCTGAAAGTCCGCACCGCCGCTCAGACGGAAAAATTTTTCGCGTTGGATTCTGGCGTTTTAGAAGTGCAGAAGTCACGAGAGGTTTTGGTATTGTTGGATAATGTATGGGGTTCTCCCGACGAGCAATCGGCACAGAGCAAAGCGAGAGAGTTGCAGGCCGCTAGAAATTAGTTTTCCTTATGTCAGACCAATCTTCAGCCGCGGAAAATCATGAGCAAGAACCCCGGTCGTTCTTAGGCGTCATTGTTCATTCCTTTTTTATCATTCCTTTTCTCATCGTTGTTTTTTGTCTGCTCTTATTTACCGCCATCCATCTTTTGACCTCAGAAAACCAAACCGCTTATGAATATTTGGAAGACGTCAAGGTCGGTGGTCTGTCCAAACGTTGGCAGGCGGCTTTTGAGTTGTCCAAACTTTTAGCTCACCCAAAACAAGTTCCGCATGAGCAGCGTTTTGTCAATGAAATGCTCACCGCTTTTAAACAGTCGGAACACGACGATCCGCGGGTCCGTCAATACTTGGCGTTGGCCATGGGTCGGATGGGGAGCCCGGAATTTTTTGAGGCGTTGCGCGCGAACATAAAGTCCGAAAAAGAAGAAAATTTATACGCGATCATTTACGCCTTAGGCATGCTCAAAGACAAAAGGGCGGTCGCGGTGTTAGAACCATTTCTCAAACATGAGCAAGCCCGGATTCGCTCTTGTGCGGTTGTGGCTTTAGGCAGCATTGGCACGGATCCCGTGAAAGAATTGTTAAAAAGGAGTTTGACGGACTCTGAACCAAATGTACAATGGGGTTCAGCTATTTCATTAGCTCAGTTAGGTGACAATTCTGGAAGAGATGTTCTTGCCCAGTTATTAGACCGTGATTATTTAGCCAAGTTTTCCGAAGTCGATCCACAGGAATTGAATCAACTGATGATCGCGGCGATTGAAGCGATTCAGCATGTTCAAGATCAGGATTTACGAAGACGCGTTCAGGAGTTGGGCGTCTCTGATCACAATATGAAAGTTCGTGCTGCCGCGTTAGAAAGTATAAAAAGATGAATGAAGAAGTTCGTCCACTACCGTCGGAATCCCCAGAATCAGAGAAATCCCAAAATTTAACAAGTGATAAGTTTTCTTCACCGATGGGTGCAAGCATTCCGTCAGAAGTCAAAGGAACCCCTGGGACCGCTCCAGAAAAAAAGGCAGTGACGGGCGTCGATATTACTCAAGTGGCGATCACACGTGTTGGAAGCGAAGAGCAAAAATCTATCCTCAAACCAACTGTCGTTGATGAAGGCATGGATCGTCGCACGTTTATCAAGTGGTCAACGGTTGGCTGGGCGGCGTTTGCCGCGATCGTTGGTGGTTATGGAACGATGCTGCTCCGCTTTTTTTTCCCCAATGTTCTTTTTGAACCAAAACAATCTTTTCGAGCCGGCCTCCCCAGCGAATATCAAAGCGGTGAAGTTTCCACCCGATGGAAGGACCGTCATGGGGTGTGGATTGTGAGGGATTCGGAAAAGATTTACGCGTTATCAACTGTTTGCACTCATCTGGGCTGTACGCCCAATTGGTTGGAAAATGAAGCTAAATTCAAATGTCCTTGCCATGGCAGTGGGTTTTATAAATCAGGGATCAATTTTGAAGGACCGGCCCCGCGACCATTGGAACGATTTAAGATCGGCTTGACGGACGACGGAGAGATTCTTGTCGATAAAACAGCGAAATTCCAGCAGGAAAAAGGGGAGTGGAACGATCCGGATTCGTTTTTACTGGCTTGAAGAACGAGGTCTAAAATATGGCAGATGAAAAATCCAAGAAATCCTTAAAAGAACATTTTCAAGATTTTACGGAATCGCAATTTGTTAAGTCGATTTTTCGCAGCGGTGTTCCGAAAACCCGTCGGCAACGGATGATGGTTGTTCTCAACAGTGTTTTTTTACATCTTCATCCGGCCCGCTTACCTAAACACGCGGTCAAGGTCAAATACACCTGGTGCATGGGAGGGCTGTCATTTTTCGTGTTTTTAGTTTTGACCGTGACCGGAATTTTATTGATGTTTTATTATCGGCCCACCGTGGAATACGCCTATGGCGATATCATTGATTTGAAAGAACAAGTTCCCCTGGGGATCATGCGTGAGATCCATCGATGGGGAGCGCATTTGATGGTCATTACGGTTTGGCTGCATATGTTTCGTGTTTTTATGACGGGCTCTTACAAACCGCCGCGGGAATTCAATTGGACCGTGGGGGTGGTTTTGTTGGTCTTGACGATGTTATTGAGTTTTACCGGATATTTGCTGCCCTGGGACCAGTTGGCGATTTGGGCCATCACCGTGGGGTCGAA
>JAHFFS010000026.1 GCA_023247815.1 Candidatus Omnitrophota bacterium | reverse complement strand
AACCTGCTCTATCTGATTGAAAAGTTTGCGCGGTTTGAAGAGCAGTTCATTTTCATTAAAGAAGAGAAAGGGGAAAAGATCGGGCCGCACGCGTTTTCGATCATTTTGAGGGAAGGCCTGCCATTTACGAAAGACGATTTTGTTGCCGATCTTGACGGCGCGGGGATTGACTCGCGCAATCTTTTTTATTCCATGCCGACCCAGTGTCCTGGTTATCGATTTTTAGGACACAAAATCGGTGATTTCCCCGAGGCGGAATATTGCAGCGATCATGGCTTTCATATCGGCATCCATCAGGACCTCGAATTGGACCAAATGGATTACGTCGTCGAAACCGTGCAGAAATTTTTAAAGAAACGGAAATAGCCGGTTCATGCGCATCGCGATCAATTGCCGTTCATTTTTAAAGTTGAATTACGCCGGGATCGGCCGGTACGCGTATAATTTGGTCAAGTCTTTGAGTGAATTGGATCAGCAAAATGAATATTGGCTTTACGCTCAGAAGAAATATTTCGATTTCAAACGCCATGTCCCGCATTTTGACGCTAAAAATTTTTTGGTGAAGATCGATTGGCTCGGTCAAGGCATTGACCATACGTTGCAAACGGTTGACATTTACCATTCCCCATCACCAGACATGATCCATATCAACAAGGCCAAGGTTGTTGTTACCGTGCACGACTTGGTTTACCGGACCTATCCCCAGGGACACACCCAGCAGACCATTGACACGACGGAAAAACAGATGCAGGCGGTGATTGAGCGCGCCGATCAGATCATTTGCTGTTCGCAAAGCACGTTGAAGGACCTTAACCATTTTTTCCCGGTCGATCAACAGCGGGTCAAAATGGTGTACCAAGGGGTTGATAAAACCATTTTTTTCCCTCTTGAGGGCGAAGCGCTTGAAAAGGGAAGGACGAGCTTAAAGAAAAAAGGCATTGAATCGCCTTTCCTTTTGTTTGTCGGGACGATAGAACCGCGCAAGAACTTAAAAAATCTTTTGTTGGCCTTTTCGATTTTGAAAGAAAAAGAAAAATTCAAAGGCAAGCTCATCGTAGTCGGCATGAAGGGTTGGATGTTGGAAGGGATGGACGAGGCGGTCAAAAATTTATATTTGCAGGACAGTGTGATTTTTCCGGGGTTCATCTCGGACGACGATTTGCGCCGCTGTTACAATTTGGCCGAATGTTTTGTTTTTCCGTCGTTTTATGAGGGATTTGGATTTCCAATCATTGAGGCGTTTTGCTGCGGGGCCGCGGTGGTGACGTCGAATGTTTCCTCCTGTCCAGAAATCGCCGTTGATGGGGCATTGACAGTGGATCCTTATGATCCGGATAAAATCGCCCAGGCGATAACGAATGTTATCGAGAATAGGGAGCTGAAGAGAGACTTACAAAAAAAAGGCCTCAAACGCTCTCAGGATTTTTCGTTCACGAAGACCGCGATAGAGACGTTGGGTGTTTATCAAGATTTATTCAAATCCTCAACGCACACCCCCGGGGTCTAACCCCGGGAGTGTAACCCCGGGGGTGCGTGGAAAAGCACATTTCATGATATGAAAATCAGTGGATTCACCATTGCCCGCAATGTGATCAAATACAATTACCCCATTTTAGAATCAATCCGGTCGATTCTGCCGATCTGCGACGAATTTATCATCAACGTCGGGGATTCAGAAGATGGGACACTGGAATTGCTCCAGACTCTTGATGATCCTAAGATCCGGATCATCCGATCGGTCTGGGACATGAATTCCGGGGCAACGGTCTTAGCCGATGAAACCAATCGGGCCTTGGCCGAATGCAGCGGCGATTGGGCGTTTTATCTGCAGTCAGATGAAGTCATTCACGAAAAAGACCATCGGCCGCTTTTAAACTGCATGCATAAATATCTTCACGACGATCAAGTGGATGCCTTACGGCTGCGTTGGCTGCATTTTTATGGAAGTTATTACCGTTATCGGATCGATTACGGATGGTTTCAAAAGAGCGAACGGATTGTTAAAAATAGCGGGCAAGTGGAGTCTTGCGGTGACGCCGCGGGGTTCCGACGCAAAGACCAACAGCGGTTGCGACATCGGGCCACGAGTTGTCTTTTGTATCATTACGGCTGGGTCCATCCCGAAGAGATCATGACGCAGCGTCGGGTCAATGCCGAAAATATCGGTTTTGCCAAACTCCGCTCGGAAGAGCGAATAGAAAAATATTCTTACGGCGATCTCAATCGATTCCCGGCGTATTTGGGAACGCATCCCAAGGTCATGGAAGAACGCGTTGCCCAGCACGAGCTCAGTCAGGCCGATTGGCGGCTGATCAACGGCAAACTTTGGTATCATCCATTCAAGTGGTTAAGGGTCCGCTATAAAACTTCTAAGCGCGGTAAAACAGCGGTTCAATGAAAAAGCAAGGGATGAAAGAGGTTCTCATCATCAATATTTACGGCATTGGGGATGTTCTTTTTACGACCCCGTTGATTGAGAACTTGAAAGCGCATTCGCCAAAAATCCAAATCGGTTATCTGGCGAATCGCCGCGCGGCCCAATTCCTCGAGCGGCATCCATCTTTGTGTAAAGTTCACGTTTACGAACGCGACGAATGGCAGTCCATACAGCAAAAATCAAAGTTCCAGTATTTGCAAAAGATTTTTGGTTTGGTGCAGGAGATCAAAAAAGAACATTACGATTTGGTGATGGATCTTTCGCTCAATGGCTTTATGGGGTTTTTGTCTTTTGGGGCAGGCATCCCACGGCGGGTGGGATTTGATTTTCGTAATCGCGGCTTTTTTTTGACAAAGAAAATTCCGTTCTTTGGCTACGAGAAAAAGCACGTCGTCGATTGCTATCTTGATCTTTTGCGGGAGCTCGCTGTCCCGATCCAAACCAGGCAGATGAAATTGCCTTTGGCGAAACAGGATCGGGATTGGGCGGAAGGTTTTTTGATCAACCATGGTGTTGGGCGTGGGGATCTGGTGATGGCTGTTTTCCCCGGGGGTGGGGCGAGTTGGGGTCAGGATGCGGTGTACAAACGCTGGGCGCCGGAGAAATTTGCTCAGCTTGTTGATCAATTGATTGAAAAATATTATGCCAGTGTTTTTTTGATGGGCAGCGAAAAGGAAAAAAAGCTGCTGCAAGGGGTTTCTGATAAAATGACCCATCGACCGTCCGCGATTTGTTCGGGAAATTCTTTATTGCAAAGTGCGGCCGTTTTAGAGCGCTGTGCGTTGGTCATCACCAACGACGGCGGGCCGTTGCATATGGCGACTGCCGTTGGGACCAAGACTGTTTCGATCTTCGGACCCGTTCCCGAGCAGGTGTACGGTCCGTATCCGCCGGAAGGACACGCGGTGGTTACCAGCAATATTGCCTGCCGGCCGTGTTACCGTCATTTCCGTCGGGCGAGCTGTGATCATATCAATTGTTTAAAAAATATTGCAATGAACGATGTTTTGGAAAAAGTGGATCAAATATTGCAGTCTCCAGTTTCAAGTGACAAGTCTTAAGTTCCATGTCACAAGTTACTTGTCACTTGAGACTGGAGACATGTAACTATTAAAGAAAGGTTGGTTCTTCATGAATGTTCCGTTCATTGATTTTCGTCCCCAATATGAGACCATCAAAACCGAAATGCATAAAGGTCTCAATGCCGTTTTTGAAAAGGGCAATTTTATTCTTGGAGAAGAGGCCCAGGATTTTGAAAAGGATTTTGCCCGCTATTGCGGTTGTAAGCATGGAGTGGGCGTTAACTCCGGAACTGACGCGTTATATCTGACGGTGTCGGCTTTAGACATCAAGCCCGGCGACGAAGTGATTTTGCCGACGTTTACGTTCATCGCCACAGCGCTTTGTGTTTCTTATACCGGAGCTAAGCCGGTGTTTGTGGACAGCGAACCGGAAACGTACAATCTGGATCCGGATGGTGTAAAGAAAGCCATGACCAGTAAGACGAAAGCGATCATCCCCGTCCATATTTATGGTCAAGCCGCGAATATGAAGGAAATCAACGCGCTGGCCGCGAAACGAAACATTGCGGTCATCGAAGATGCCTGTCAGGCGCATGGGGCCACGTATCAAGGGAAAAAGGCCGGGTCGTTGGGGCAGGTCGGTTGCTTTAGTTTTTATCCGACGAAGAGCCTGGGCGGATTTGGCGACGGGGGAATGGTCGTGACCAATGATCAAAAGATTTATGAAAAAGTGACCATGCTGCGCGATTATGGCCGGAAGAATCGGTATGAACATTCGATCAAGGGATACAATTCGCGTTTGGATACTGTGCAGGCCGTGGTTTTGGCCGAGAAGTTGAAATATCTGGATGAATGGAACCGTCTGCGTAATAAAGTCGCTGAGCGGTACTTCAAAGGATTAGGAAAACTGCAAGGCAAGGTGGGCCTGCCGAAAATCAAATCTGATCGCAGCCATGTTTTTCAGACCTTTGCCGTGCGGCTTAAGAAACGTGATAAGATTATGGAAGAAATGAAAAAGCGCGGGATCGGCGTTCTCATCCATTACCCCATAGCACTTCATTTGCAAGAGGCTTATATCGACGCTGGATACAAAAAAGGCGATTTGCCTTTTGCTGAACAGCTTTGTGAAGAGGTTTTATCATTGCCGATGTTCCCACACATGAGCCAGGAACAAGTGGATTATGTTTGTCAAACGCTGGCCGAGTTGGTGTAAAAAGTAAGATCGAAAGACTGGGAACGGTCCCTTCAGGGGCTGTCCCCCAGATTTGAAAAAATTTCCTATTTCCATTGATCCCGCCATTGTTTTTCAATTATACTTATACGGGTTTGAGCGCAATTCCTCGCTGACCCCACGTCCATAAAAAAAGCTTGACAGCGTTTGATTTTAGAGAAAGGCAATGAAATTAGTCTTCCTAGATCGCGATGGTGTCATCAATAAATTCCCGGGAAACGGCAATTACGTTACCCGTGCTAAGGATTTTCATTTCATCCCTGGCTCGCTCGAGGCCATCCAGCGTTTGACCCAGGCTGGTTACAAGATCGTCGTGATTTCCAATCAGGCCGGCATCGAGAAGGGTGTTTACAGCCAGAACAAACTCAGCCAGATTACGATCAAGATGTTCCGTGAAGTGGAGAGGGCCGGCGGCAAGATCGACCGGGTTTATTATGCCATTGCCCGCGGCGGACAACACTGCGATTACCGTAAGCCAGGCATTGGTTTTATCCGTGAGGCCCTGCGGTCGATGAATAAAAATTTACGGTCGGCTGGAAAAACTTATTTTGTCGGTGATACCGAGACCGACATCCTTGCCGGACATAATGCCGGCTGCAAGACGATCTTTGTCCTTTCCGGACGCGAAGATCGTCGGTATATGCGAAAATGGAAAGTCTATCCGGACACCATCACCAAAGACCTTTTGGAGGCCGTCAAAGTCATCCTCGATGGCAATGGTAAACCGGCGTCTCGCAAAAAAACGTCCCGTCCGCTTCTTACCGCAAGAAAACCCGTAAAGTTTGTGAAGCGAAAATGAAAATATTGGTGATTCACGCAACCGCTGGTGCCGGCCATCGTCGAGCCGCTGAGGCCATTTTTGTCGAACTCAAACAGCAGGGGTCTCATGATGTCCGGATTGTTGACGCGCTTGATCATACCCGTAAAGGGTACAAGGAGTTTTACAGTGGTTCCTACACGGTGATGATTTCTCATTTCCCTTGGATTTGGAAAGTGGTGTTTGAACTGTTGGATCAAAAATGGTTTGGGCCGGTTGTCAGGTTCCTTCGACGGATGCAAAATACCGTCATGGGTTTTGGTTTGCACAAGTTTTTGATCAAAGAGCAGTTTGATCAAATTTATTCAGCCCACTTTTTCCCCAACGAAGTGGCGTCTTATTTGAAACGGAGCGGGAAAATCCATTCACAAGTCATATCGGTCATTACCGATTTTGATGTCCATAGCATTTGGGTGTCAAAAGGGATTGATTTTTACGCGGTGGCTTGCGACCGGACAAAGACAAAATTGCAGCAGCTGGGGGTCGCGGCTGATCAGATCAAAGTCACCGGCATTCCGACCGACCATCACTTCGCACAACCTGTTGATGTCCCGACCTTGCGCCGCCGCCTGGGATTGAAACCAGACACCTTTACGGTATTGGTAGCGACGGGGTCCTTCGGCATCGGCCCGATCGACGATGTGATTGAAGCCTTGGACGGGTTTCAGATCATCGTCATCTGCGGACACAATAAAAATCTTTACCAACGGCTCAGTCGTGATAAAACAGAACTTGTCAAAGTGCATGGTTTGGTCGACAATATGGACGAACTGATGAAAGCTGCTGACGCGATGATCACCAAGCCAGGCGGTTTATCCATTTCCGAAGGTCTGGTCTGCGGACTGCCCTTGATATTTTTTAGCGCCATTCCTGGCCAGGAACAGCATAACGTTCAAATTTTGAAAGAATATGGCGTCGGTCTGAGCGATATCCCGATTGATAAAATGGCCGAAGTGCTGCGACGCTACCAGGCCTCTCAATCCGAATTGTCCGCCGTTAAAGAAAAAATCGCTGTTCTTGCTAAACCGCACGCGGCCAGAGACATCGCGGCATTCGTCACGTCATCATCTTAACCGAATTCAACCCGCATTTGAAAATGAACAATCGCATCGCCCAAGTTGTACTTGGATTGCCGGTCGAAGGACCGTTTGATTATTTTTTGCCGGAAGCGTTTCGAGACAAAGTCAAAGAAGGGCAGCGGGTTTATGTTTCGTTTGCGTTTCGTAAAACGATCGGTTATGTGATTGGTTTGCAAAAACAAAGTCCCATCAAAAATTTAAAGCCGGTGCTGGCACTTCTGGACGAACTTGATCCGGCGCTGTCCGCGACACAACTCACATTGGCAAAAACATTCAGTGATTATTACGGTTGTTCCTGGGGTGAGGCGATTGAAAGCAGTCTGCCTGCGGTCCTTCGACGCAAAACGGTCTCAAATTTTGCCGCTCGTCGCAGTGACGAGGTTCCCCAACATCAAGGAGAAACCATTTTGTGTCATGATCAGCAGGGAGATGGGCGCTGGCCGTTTGTTTTAAATAAAATCAAAGATGCTTTGGCACGAGGCCGGGGCGTCATTGTCTTGGTCCCGGAAATGCATTTGATTGGCAATGTCAAATCCATGATCGAACGCGCGTGCGCCGTAATCGCCGCGGTGATTGATAAAAAGTTAAAGCCCAGTGAAGAGCTGGAGCAGTGGACGAGCATCAAAAACGGAACATCAAGGGTCGTGGTGGGGACGCGTTCCGCGGTTTTTGCTCCTGTCGATCAATTGGGGTTGATTGTTATGGATGAAGAAGACAACAGCGCTTACAAGCAGGAGCAATCCCCACGCTATCACACCCGGGACGTGGTTTTTATGCGTCAGGAACTTGAGGGGTGTAACGTGGTGTTTAGCAGTTCTTGCCCTTCTCCTGAATTGTGGGGGATAATTAAAAAGAAAAAAATCAGCGTCGAGATTTTTTTGAATAAGCAATGGGCTGACACCACGATCGTTGACCTGGCGAATTATAAACCGCGAAAAGGAACGTACTTGTCTTACCCGATGATCAATCACATTGAGGAAGCGTTGGCCAACGACGGTAAGGTGGTGGTTTTTTTTAACCGTAAGGGGCCGCAGGAAGAAACTCGTAACGATCAAATCAAATATTTTTATCCACCGGCTGCGGGTTCTGACCAGGAGCGGCGTTTGCGGAATTGGCAGGCCAGTGTGGTCAAGGTCGAAGCCGACTTGAAAAAATTTTTTCCTTACGCGAGGGTGGCAAGGTTTGATCAGGAATCTGCCCGGTTTCCCGAGGAGGCCAATGTGATTGTGGCAACACAAGCGGTTGTGAAACATTTGCGGCGTATTCATCCGCGTCTGTTGGCTGTGTTGGCGATTGATTCGGAGCTCAATCGTTTTGATTTCCATTCGGCGCATCGGGTCTTCAGTCTGCTCATGCATTTCCGTCAGGTGGCACAAAAAAAGTTGGTGATCCAGACTTATCAGCCCCAGGAATATACGTTAGCATCGGTGGGGAAGGCGGATTTCGCGGGATTTTATCAACAAGAATTGAAGCACCGTCGGAACTTAGGATTTCCGCCCTATCAACATTTCATTTCTATCCAGCTGCGAGGGAAGAAAGAAGACGTCGTCGCTGATTTGGCCAATCAGCTGTACGCGGCGTTGAGTCCATGTTTGACCAAGCAGGAACAGATCTTTGATCCACAAGCCGTGGGTTCCTTCAAGTTGCGTAAACAGTATCGGTTTTCTATAATGTTAAAAACCGTGTCCGTGGAGAAATTGATCAAGCGGATCCGGCCGGTTATTCGTGGGTTTAAAAATAAGAAAGGTGTTATCGTTACGATCAATGTGGATCCGTAAATGTGGAATGGGTCGAAGAATATGAAAATCATTTTTTTTGGCAGTGATGATTTTGCGGCGGTCAGTCTGAAAAGGCTGATCGATTCAGGGCAGAAAATTGTGGCCATTGTCACTCAGCCGGATCGGCCCAAAGGCCGTGGGTTGAAAGTAACAGCGTCTACGATTAAGGTTTTGGCCCAAGAGCAGGGGATGGATTGTTTGCAGCCGCCAGATTTCAAGGAACCAAAATGGGTCAAACAATTGCAGTCTTACCAAGCCGACCTTTTCATCGTGATTGCTTACGGCCAAATTTTACCGGGCCGGATTTTGGGTATACCGCGGTTGGGAGCGATCAATGTTCACGCGTCTTTGCTGCCAAAATATCGCGGGGCCGCACCGATCAATTGGGCGATCTTAAAAGGTGAAAAAGAAACCGGTGTTACGGTGATCCAAATGAACGAGCAGATGGATGCTGGGGATATTGTTTCGCAGTCGAGTATCGCGATCCAAGAAAATGATAACGCGGTCACGTTGAGAGCAAAATTAGCCGTGTTGGGAGCAGACATCCTGCTCGATGCGGTAACTGATTTTGAAAAGAGGCAGGCGTGTGGCAAGAAGCAAGATGATCGTCAGGTCAGTTTAGCGCCGAAGTTGACCAAAGAGCTGGGATTGATTGATTGGCGGTTGCCGGCGGCACAGATCCATAACCTGGTCCGTGGCCTGATCCCGTGGCCTTCGGCTTATACGTATTGGGAAGGCAGGCAGCTTAAGATTTTAGAGACGGAAATGAGCAAAGGATCAGCGATGAATCAGCAGCCCGGGGAGATTATTGAGGTCAATGAGGGTCGGGTGGTTGTCCAAGCCGGCCGCGATGCTTTGTTGATCAAAAAGGTCCATTTGGAATCGGCAAAACCAATGGAAGTGAGAACTTTCATTACCGGCCATAAAATATCCGTGGGTACCGTATTAACCAACCCCCGGGGTTGAACATGGGGAGTTGGACTCCCGGGGTGTGGTTCCCTGTTGCCCCGGCGCAGAGAAAATAATTTGCACGCGCTTACCCTTATGTTATAATCACAACTTCTCGTAGGTTCAAACCATCAAATTTCAATAAGAATAAAAGTTATCAGGACGAAGGAGGATTCAAAATGGCGGTTAAGATCGGAATCAATGGATTCGGCCGGATTGGCCGATTGGTTTTTCGTGCCGCGGTCCAACAGGGGAACGTAGACGTGGTCGGGATCAATGACCTTTTTGACGCGGAATATTTGAGCTATATGCTTAAGTATGATTCAACCCATGGGGCGTTCAAAGGCGATATCAAAGTCGATGGCAATGTTTTGATTGTCAACGGCAAAAAAATCAGGATCTCATCGGAAAAAGATCCCGCCCAGCTCAAATGGGACGCGGTGGGTGCGGATTATGTGGTTGAGTCAACGGGTTTGTTTACAACAGTTGATGAGGCCAAAGGGCATCTGGCGGCTGGGGCGAAAAAGGTTATCATCTCGGCCCCGTCGAAAGACGCGCCGATGTTTGTTATGGGTGTTAATGAAAAGGGTTATCAGCCGAGCATGAATGTGATTTCAAATGCCTCTTGCACGACGAATTGTTTAGCACCGGTGGCCAAAGTGTTGAATGACAACTGGAAGATCGTTGAAGGCTTGATGACAACTTGCCATGCGGTGACAGCAACGCAGAAGACCGTCGATGGCCCGTCGAAGAAAGACTGGCGTGGCGGCCGTGGGGCGTTTCAAAATATTATTCCATCGTCGACAGGTGCGGCCAAGGCCGTGGGCAAGGTCATTCCGGAGTTGGACGGCAAACTGACCGGGATGGCGTTTCGGGTTCCGGTGGCTGACGTTTCGGTCGTGGATTTGACTTGCCGCTTGGAGAAACCTGCTAAGTGGGATGACATCAAGGCCGCTATGAAGAAGGCTTCCGAAGGTCCGATGAAAGGGATCCTCGGTTATACCGAAGACGCGGTTGTCTCAAGCGACTTTATCGGGGACAGCCGTACATCGATTTTTGATGCCGATGCTGGAATTGCTCTCAATGAGCGTTTTGTTAAAGTTGTTTCCTGGTATGACAATGAGTGGGGATACAGCAATAAGGTTGTTGACCTCATCAAATATGTCGCGAGTGTTGGGAAATAGTTTTGAAGGTTTTTTCGTAAAGTTTTAACGGTTTATCAATAAGCAGAACAGCCAGTTATTCCGTATATTTGGGGATAGCTGGCTATTTTTTTTGATGATCCCTCCCCAGCAATTCCACAAAAAATATTTTATTGACAAAGGTCGTCCTAACATTTAGGATACTAAAAATACTAATTGAGTATTTTTAGTTAATTGTTAAGGAGGTGGCATGTCGAAGGATTTAACCCATGAAAGGATTTTGAATGCCGCGATGGGCCGGATGTTGAAGTTCGGTTATCGCAAGGTGACGATGGACGAGATCGCTCAGGATCTGGTCATGAGCAAGAACACCATCTATAAACATTTCACCAGTAAAATCGAAATGGCCGAAGCCCTTTTCGGCCGGTTGGAGAAAGAGATTAACCACGAGCTTTCCTTAATAGAGGAAAGTCACAAAGACCCGGTTGAGGTCATTTCCAAAAACATTTTTTTTCTACAACAGCGATTAACGCCTTGGTTTGAGCGTTTTTTGGGAGATATCAAGTCCGAATTGCCGGATTTGTGGACGCGCTTTCTCAATTTTCGCAACGCGAAGATCTTTGAGATCAAAGCCTTGATTGAAGAGGGGATCAAAAAGGGAAAGTTTCGCAAGATCAATTCGGCCTTGGCCGTAAGGATGTATATGGGGGCGATTGATCAGGTCCTTAATCCGGAATTTTTGGAGAAAGAGCGAATTTCTTTCTCCGATGCTCTTGAGGGG
>JAHFFS010000169.1 GCA_023247815.1 Candidatus Omnitrophota bacterium | reverse complement strand
CATGACCCTGGGCGATCGGATCGCGGTGATGAAAGACGGTAAAATTTTGCAATGCGCCGAACCCATGACGATTTATGATAAGCCGATCAATAAATTTGTCGCCAGTTTTATCGGAACACCGCCGATCAATTTGATGGAAGGCCGGATCATCAAGCAGGATCGCCGGTATTATTTCGATGAAGGCAAGTTTAAGGTGAGGCTCGTCGATGAAATGGTTACGGTCATGGCACCCTATGAAGGCAAGCCGGTCACGATGGGGATCCGCTCCGAGGACATTTATGATAAGCTGTTTGTTTCGCAGGCCTCACCCGACAACACCATTCAAGCCGCCTGTGAGGTGATCGAACCCATGGGGGCGGAGGTGTACCTTCATCTGAACACCGGCAAACATCCTTTCATTGCCCGGGTCGGGGCCCATGACCGGCCAGAAGTCAATCGCGATATGGATATTGTTTTTGACATGAACAAGGTGCATTTTTTTGATCCAGAGACAGAGATTACAATCGTATAACTCGCCGTCATTTCTCGCCGTCACACTTTTATTTCCCCTTACTGGGTTTTTTATTTACGGGACCTACTTTGATTCAAATTTTTTTGTAGGTCTCGCCTGGGTCCTCGCCATATGCGTTGGGATCATGGTCTTTTTTCATTTGCGGCTGCTGCACGTGTTTTCGTCATGCGATTTGCAAAAGCAGGACCATGTGGAGCGCGGCAATCTCCTTCAGGAAGATTTGAGAAAAGAACAGCAGATCATCAATGCTTGCCGGGTAAAAATCGTTAACTATTATCAATTGAAGAATGTGGCCGAGAGACTCTCGTCGAGCCTCACCTTGCCAGACACCACCAAAACATTATCTGAACAGGTCAATCAATTTTATGGCCATGATGATCTGACGGTGATTCTCTATTTGTTCCATTCCAAGACCGGGGAGCTTGGCATTTCCTCATCGCAAAAAGGACAATTGGAGATCAACATCAAAGCCAAAAAAGGAGACCTGTTCGATCAATGGATCGCGAAGACCATGAAGCCGCTTTTGGTCGAAGACATCCGCAGTGATTTTCGTTTCGACATTTCCAAATTCAAAATGGAAGAAGATCGCCGGTTAAGATCGCTCATGAGTGTCCCCCTCATGATCGGCAGCAAAGCGATCGGAATTTTGCGGGTTGACAGTTCAAACGAAGAGCATTTCTCGAATGAAGACATCCGTTTGTTGAGCACGATCGCGGACCTAGGCGCGATCGCGATTGAAAACGCGCAGCTTTATGAACGGGTCCAAGACCTGGCCACACGCGATAGCTTGACGGGATTGCTTTTGAAACGTCAGCTCTTGGAGCGGTTGTCGCAAGAAATGAGTCGGCAGTTGGTCCGTAAAAAGGACTTAGCGTTTTTGATGATCGATCTTGACCATTTTAAGCGGTATAACGACACCTTCGGTCATATCGCCGGAGACATTGTTTTAAAGACCCTGGGCATGTTGCTGACAGAATTTTTTCGTGACCCAGGGGATTTGATTTTCCGTTACGGCGGCGAGGAGTTTTCGGTCCTTTTGACGGATTGCCCGAAGAAAAAGGCCATGAAATTGGCTGAAGAGTTTCGCCAGAAAGTGGCCGAACAAACGATCGTCCTGCGACGGGAAAAAACCAAAATAACCGTGTCCATCGGAATCGCGAGTTTTCCCGAAGATGCTCAGCTCAAAGAGGACTTGATCCAAAAGGCGGACCAAGCCCTTTACGTGGCCAAGGCCAAGGGAAGAAATCAGGTTGTGGGAGCGTAGATGCATTTTTTTATGACAATACTAACATTGTTTTACGTCGGACTGGTTTACGCGGTCACCAAGTCCATTGCTGGACAGATCCATCGGCAAGCAAAGGAAAGTGTCGCCCAGGCCGTTGAGAACAATCAGCAGTTGAAGGCGGAATATGAATCCTTGGTTTCTTTGCGTAAGCAGGCTGAGGCTGAGGCCGGAAGTATTTTCACCCTTTATGATCTGACAAAGGAAATCACTAAGACTTTTAACGAGGAGGAGGCCTTTCAGATCTTTCAAGCCAAATTGCGGGAGAACATTGATTTCGAAAAATGTGTTCTACTGGAACGATCATCGACGGAGATCAAGGACTACAAAGCCGATAGCGGATATACGATATTTTATTTGAAGCACAAGCGGCGGTTTTTAGGGTATCTTGTGGTTAAAGGGGTGCAGGAGAAGGACATGGAAAAATTATCGATCCTTGGCCACCAATTCGCGCTGGTGCTTCGCCGCATCCATCTTTATCGGGAGATTGAACGGCTGGCGACGACGGACAGTTTGACTGAGGTGCACACCCGACGGTATATCCTTGAGCGCCTGGAGGAAGAATTGGGCCGTTCGCAGGCGCGGCAGATCCAATTGTCCTTCCTCATGATTGATATTGATCATTTCAAGACGATCAATGATGAATACGGCCATCTTACCGGAGACCAGGTCCTTCGCGAGATATCGAGGCTCATTCAGGAAAACATTCGCGAGATCGACGTTGCTGGGCGATACGGTGGTGAAGAATTTTGCGTGTGTTTGCCGGATACCGATCGTGCCGGGGCGCAGTTTGTTGCCGAACGTATCCGCAGCGCTGTCGCGGCATCGACCATCCAGGCTTATGACAAATCCGTTAAAGCGACCTTAAGCATTGGGCTGAGCGTTTTTCCGCAAGACGGCCAGACATCGGTGGAATTGATCGACAAAGCCGATCAGGCGCTTTATCTGGCAAAAAAGGCCGGACGTAATGCCATTCATGATGCGGACGCAAGCCCGAAATAGCTTCAATTCGCCTTGAATCCACTTCTTTTTTTAGCTAAAATAAAACAAAATTTCTATATTTAAAACTATCAATATTCTTGCTCGTCGGGAATTCATCTCGCATGTTATGAAGAAATATGTTATCGGCGTCGATGTTGGGGGAACCAATGTCAAATTGGGGTTGGTAGATCATTTGGGCTTCATTCGGGTCCGAAGTCATTTTCCAACAAAGGCTTTCCTTCGAAATAAAAATGGGCTGATCAACGCGATCTCGCAGAATATTCAAAAATTTTTGACCACCCATCACCTTCAGAAAAAAGATGTCTTTGGAATCGGCATTGGTCTCCCGGGATTGGTTGACCCTGTTAAAGGTGTTGTCAAATTTTTGCCGAATATTCCTGGCTGGAAAAATGTTCCTTTACAAAAAAATTTGGAAACGCGATTGCGGATACCGGTCCTGCTTGAGAATGATGTGAACATGATCACTTTGGGAGAATGGAAATACGGCGCCGGTGTCGGTGTGCGGAATCTCATTTGCATGACGTTAGGGACCGGTGTCGGCGGCGGATTGATTTTAAATAACGCGCTTTATCGAGGAGAAGGATTCGCGGCCGGAGAGATCGGGCACATTC
>JAHFFS010000025.1:11063-11500 GCA_023247815.1 Candidatus Omnitrophota bacterium | reverse complement strand
ATTGATATATGTCTAGCCGGAGGAGCCATGAATAAACATGTTTTGGTGATTGGTGATAAAAATTCGGTGCATGTCTTTTTAGGACTGCTTGCCAAATTGCAATACAATCTTTCAATCGTTGTTGTTCAAAATTTGCGAGAAACGCAAACAAAAATAAAAGACTGTCGACCAGACGCTATCATTTTTGATGATGATTATCAGTTCAAGGGAGGTAAGCAAGAAAAGAAGTTTTTATATGGTTGGCTGGCTCAATCCAAGAATGAGTTCCTTGCGATCTCTTCTAATAAATCGTTCAATCATGTCCTTAAAATTTTTCAATGCGGTGCTGTTGATTTTCTCATACGGCCTTTTCATGAACGAGAAGTTTTATCAAGGATTGACGCCTATCTGCGTCGGAAACGGCGGATTGCCTGTCTGGGCGGGGGGACAGGTCTTTT
>JAHFFS010000025.1:10468-11053 GCA_023247815.1 Candidatus Omnitrophota bacterium | reverse complement strand
GGATTGAAAACACTGCAAGACGTTCATTTGACCTCGATCGTGAGTACCAGCGATGATGGAGGGTCATCCGGCCGATTGATGTCTTCTTTTGGAATTTTGCCGCCTGGTGATATCCGTCGAAGTCTGGTGGCCTTGTCAAACGCCCCGGACATTTTGAATGAGTTGATGAAATATCGTTTTGAGAAGGGAAGGGGGCTGAAGGGACACAATTTTGGAAATCTTATCCTTACGGCCTTGGCTGATATGAGTGGATCAGTAAGAGACGGAGTTAGAAGCCTTTGTGAAATTTTGAATATCCAAGGGATCATTTTACCGATCACCACAATGCAGACGACGCTTTGCGCTCAATTTGAAAATAAAAAGATCGTGAAAGGAGAAAGCAATATCGATTTGGGAAAATTTCGCGATCCCCATTTGAGAATAAAAAAATTATGGCACACCCCACCCACAACCTGTGATATCGACGTGTTTGTCGCGATTTTGAGCGCGGAGGTTGTCATCATCGGTCCGGGGGATCTTTACACAAGTGTGATTACCAATCTTTTGGTCAGATATGTCCGACAGGCCATTGCTTTTACCAAGGGA
>JAHFFS010000025.1:0-10458 GCA_023247815.1 Candidatus Omnitrophota bacterium | reverse complement strand
CAATCTGATGACAAAGCCTGGTGAAACACCTGATTTTGATGGCTGTGATCATGTCCGCGAAATCATCAAGTATCTGAAAGGCGACTATTTGGATCATGTCATTTTTTCCAATTCTCAGCCCTCGGGAGGAGCCCTACAAAAGTATTCTGCCATGGGACAGCAGCCGGTTGCGCTTGGAGATTTGAAACAAATTAAAAAATTGACGGCAGCGAATCTTCATGTGTCCAACGTGGGTCATGAATATGATCTCATCCGACATGACAGCTTGAGGATCGCGAGTTTTATTGAACGAGCAATTTTAAGAAATTGAGTCGGGAGCATGCATAATCCATACAAGTTTTTGACTTTGGCCCTGCTTTTGCAGTGGGCATCCCTCATCTTGATTGGTTGCGGGTATTTTCTTTTCAGTTTTCGGTTGTTTCTGATCAAACGAACGCGAGAGCAACAGCAAAGGGAACTCAAGAAATTGTTGGAAATTGTTTTAAGAAAGGAAGCGAAGTTTAACCTCAAGCAATTGCCGAAAAAATATATAAAGGTGGCTTGCCTTTTACCGGTCATGGAAGAATTGAAAAAACAACAGCCCGGCTCCTATTGGCCCGTCATAGAAAGCATTCTCTTAGATGATTTCCTTTTGCCACAGGCAAGGATGCTGACGAATAAAGTGAAGTTTACCGAAAGGCTTCTGGCGGTACGGGTCTTTTTGTTGGATACCAAGCCGCGCGATGAGGCGCATATTTTCAGATTGTTAAAAGACTCGATCCCATTAGTAAGGCACGAAGCGATTTTGTGCGCGGTGAGGCTGGGAAGCAAATTGTTGGTAAATCAGTTGATTGATAGCATGGCAGGAGAGGCGAGATTCGCAAAATATGTATACAAAGACGCTTTAAGGGAGGCCAGCGAAGGGGTCTTTTCAAATATTAAGGAGCGGCTGTTAACAGAAAAGAATGATAAAAAGCGCATTGTCTGTATGCAGCTTTTAGCTTTTAAAGAAGACGATGCGATTGTGAATTATATTGGTCACGACAAATATTCTCCCGATATGGAGGTGCGTATTGCGGTGGCCAAGGTTCTGGGATTTTGTTCCCAACCCGCCTCGGTGCAAATGCTGACGGATTTGTTAAAGGATAAATATTGGGAGGTGCGGGCCGCGGCAGCAAAAGCCCTGGGGCAGTTGAAGGCCCAATCAGCGATTTCTGAATTATCGCAAAGCCTTAAAGATTCTCGCTGGTGGGTGAGAATGCACTCCGCGGCGGCTTTGCTCAATTTGGGAAATGAGGGATTGGCAGTGCTAAAGAGTCAGGACCCGCAACGGGATCGGTTTGCTTACGAAATGGCTCAATATGTGATCAAACATGGAGAAATCAAAGGTGTCGGAGTCGCTTCTTAATTTTATTTACGCCATCAATTTAGGTTGCCTTTTTTATTTTGCGTTGCTCAATTTTTTTTATCTCATCTTGTATTCGTTATCGCTCATCGTCATCTATCAGCGGTTTCGGCTGCTGGAATTGGAAGATTTTGATAAATTGTTGTCCGCAGTCGATTTGCCCCCAATTTCGATTCTAGTTCCGGCTTATAACGAAGAGGCGCATATTGTTGGAAATGTCCGGTCGCTTTTGACCATTGATTATCGGGCGATTGAAATCATTGTGATCAACGATGGTTCCACGGATCGAACGTTGGAGATTCTTAAAAAAGCTTTTGATTTGGTTTATATCGAACCCGCGGTTTTAAAAAGGATCGAAACCAAGCCGGTGAAGATGGTTTATCATTCCCAAAATGTTCCCAATTTGTTGGTTGTTGATAAAGAAAACGGCGGTAAATCCGATTCGCTCAATGCCGGAATCAATATTTGCCGCACCCCATTTTTTTTAACAATCGACGCTGACACCATTGTGCAAAAGGACGCGTTGCTTCATATGATCCGGCCGGTTTTAATCAAAAGGGGAACGGCCGCGGGGGTTTGCATCGGGGTGGCCAATGACTGCAAAATCCAATTTGGACAAATGATCAAGGTCAGGTTTCCACGGCAAATTTTGCCGGCAATTCAGGTTGTTGAATATTTACGGGCTTTTCTCTTTGGCCGATTGGGTTGGAATTATTTGGGCGGGGCCGTCATTATCTCCGGCGCGTATGGACTTTTTAATAAAGACGCGATCGTTGAGTGCGGTGGGTATTTGACGAATACGGTAGGAGAAGATATTGAACTGATTGTCCGCATTCATCATCATATGCGTAAACTGTCAAAAGAATACAACGTGCAATTCATTCCTGATCCTGCGGCCTGGACTGAAGTGCCGTTCAATGTGTCTGGGTGGCGAACTCAACGTGAGCGCTGGCACCGAGGTTTGATTGATACGATCTGGCGTTATCGGGGGATGTTATTCAATCCTCGATATGGGGCTGTAGGAATGATTTCATTGCCTTTTTACGCCATTTTTGAAATGCTTCATCCCGTGATCCAGCTGTTTTCCTATTTCATGATTGCCTTGGGGTATTATCTGCATGTTCTTGACATGGGGTTCATTTTATTTTTCTTCGCGCTCACACTGGGTTTTACCTTATCTCTGTCGTTTTTTGCCATCATCATTGAGGAGGTGACGTTCCGACGATACCGGTATTTTAGGGATTTTCTAAAGATGGTGGTTTGTGCAGTCATCGAGAGCATCACTTATTATCAGTTGCAGATGTTTTGGAAGTTGGAAGCCTTTTGGAAGTTTTTTCGAGGAGATCGATCGTGGGGGAGCATCAAACGGGAGGGATTCAAGGATAAGGATTTATGATCGCATGATCTCAAAAAAAACCATTAGTAAATTTCTTCTTCTATTTTTGTTCCAGTTCAGTTTGGGGCCGGCCATTTCCTGGGCGCAGAAATTGAATTATTTTACGGTTACTTATCAGAAGGCATTGGATTTTGAGTCGCAAAAAAATTATCAAGAGGCCGTTAAAGCGTTTGAGGAGCTTGTCGGTCTTGAGCCGAGCAACGCGGAAATCCATTTTCATCTTGGTCGACTATACGCCTGGTTGAAAGAATACGAGCTGGCAGAAATAAATTTGAACAAATGTTTAGAACTGGATCCTGATTATTTGGACAGCCGTCTCGTGTTGGGAAATATCAAGTTATGGCAGGATAAACTTGAAGAAGCTAAAAAAGAATTTGAATTGATTATAAAGAAACAACCTCAGCATATGGGAGCTTTAAAAGAGGCAGCCAAGGTCTATGAAAGATTGAATGATTTGGAAAAGGCCGATGCTGTCCTAACAAAAGTTTTGACATTTGAAACTGGAAATTTTGAGTTGGCCGAAGAATTGGGAAGGATCCGTTACCGCTTGGAATTGCCTATGGGGGATGTTGCCATGAAGAAAAATCCTTCGGCCCTTGAGGTTGCCGACCTTATGCAAGCGGCACTTTTATGCAAGGAACGTAAGGATCATCCAAAGGCTGTTCAATATTTTGAATTTTTACATCAACTGTTGCCACTGTCAGGACAGGTCTTTTTTGACTTGGCCCAAGAGACATTCTGGAATAACGATCAGGGAGGGGCAGAGAAATATTTTAAAAGTTATCTGGAAGCCGTAGGTGAGAATTCGGAAGTTTACCGGATGCTGGCGCAAATATATTTCGTGAAGGATGAAGGCGGCCAGGCGGAAAAATTTTTGAAAAAAAGTTTGCAGTTGGATCCCAACAATTATGAAAGCCAAAAATTTTTAGGGACTGTGCAATTTCAGATGGGTAAGGCCAATAAAAATTTTGACTGGAATCAGGAGGTCAGGTCGGAAAACGTTTCTGGATTTCTCAATTTTGCCTTAACCAATAAAAAGCAAAAGGATTTTGAAACGGCCATCAAGGTTTATGAAAAATTGAATCAGCGTTTCCCGGATGAGGGCGATTATCATTTTGCGTTGGGGGAGTTGTGTTTTTGGACGAAACAGTGGGAAAAAGCGGAAACATTTTTGAAGAAGTTCGTGGAATTGAGTCCAGAAGACGAACAAACCAATCGGATGCTCGGTCAACTGATGGTTCAAAAAAATGATTTGCGGGGTGCGGAGTTTTATTTTAAAAAAGCCTTGGACGTCAACCCACGGGATTTTGATTTAGCAAATCAGCTGGGAAATATCCGCTATAAACTGCAACAACAGGAAGAGAAAAGTAAAGCAAACGCGCAAATCCCCAGCGCCAATGCTGAGGCTCCCCAAAAAATAACGATTCTGATGCTTCCGGATATCCTATGTCAGGCGTTGGGATTAAAGGAAGCGCATGATTACGAGAGCGCCATTGTTCTCTATCAAGCTCTTCATGAAGCTTTTCCAGCGAGTTCGGAGTATCTTTTTCAACTGGGGCAATTGCATTATTTTTCACAAAAATTTGATGCGGCGCAAGAATATTTTAATCAGTGTCTAAAAATGACTCCGGAGAATATGGAGGCTCGTGACCTCCTTGGGTTTGTCCTTTGGGAAAAGAAAGATTATGAGCGGGCACAAAGTCTGTTGGAGGATGCGAACGGCCGTGATCCGCAGAACATCAATCTGCACATCATCCTAGGCAGGATTGCTTGGCAATTGCAGGAATTTGATCGATGTGAAAATCATTTTAAGCAAATTTTGGTTTTGGATCCTTCTCATAACGAGATTGAGGCTTATCTTGAATTTGTTGCACAATACCAGAAGTTTTTGCAAGCCGATGATGATCAAAAGCAACCGGGTGGTTTGAAGATCCCGGTCTTCGAGGAGAAGGATCAGGTTTTCACCAACGACATTATCGGTAAGCTCAAAGAGCAAGCAAAAATTTTTGAAAAAGAACAGGCGTATCATAAGTCCCTTGTTTTATACACTGCTCTTTACGAACGTTTTCCGCGGAACGCGGATCATTTGTTTTATTTAGCGCAGAATTATTTACGGCTTGAGAAGTTGAACGATGCGGAGCAGTTTGCCAGAAAATGTGTCGGCCTAGCGCCTGGTTATATCGACGCGCACCGTTTACTGGGGAACGTTTATTTTTGGCAGCAAGAATACGAAAAAGCAAAGGCGGAATACGAACAGGTTGCTTCAGAGCGGCCAACTGATACCGAGGTGTTATTGCAATTGGGCATGGCTTATTGGAATCTTAAAGAAAATGATAAGGCCGAGGAACTGTTCCGCAAAATTTTAACCATAGAACCGAACAACTTTGACGCGGCGAAGCGGTTGGCGCAGTTGTTTTTTATTGAGGAGCGCTTAGATGAGTCCGAAGCGGTTTTTTTAAAAATTTTGGAGCAAGATCCCGGGAATCTCGCGATAAAAAGACAGCTTTTGAATGTGCGGATTTATCGCGCGACCAGTCAGAAGATTTCGCGGAAAGGTTCGGCACAAAAGGAAAACGTTCAAGCGATGATGGATACTTTGGCCACGTTGCGCGAGGCCATGGAAATGTCGCGAGAGTTAGGTTTGTCGGCGGAGTATGATGCTGAATACAATTTTCAACTTGGGCGTCTGTATGCTTGGACCGATGAATACCAAAAGGCGGAAGAGTATTTACGCAAGGTGTTGAATGAAAACGTTCAGCATACGGACGCGCGGATCCTGCTGGGTAGTGTTCTGATTTGGCAGGATCGTTTTGAAGAGGCAAAAGGGGTCATTGAAGGGGTTTTTCAGTATGACCAGAAGAATCCCGCAGCTTATCTGGCGCTGGGGAATTTATACTTGTCAACCAAGCAGTATTCTTTGGCCGAAGAAAATTTTAAGAATGTTTTAAACTCTGACGCAAAAAACATGGATGCCTTGACACAGTTGGGGCGAATGTATTTTATTCAGGAGAACTATCAAGGATCGGAAAAAATGTTTAAGCAAGTTTTGGATATGGATTCTACCAATGATACGGCCAGGCAGTTTCTTGAAGAAATTGCCCATTACCAAGCGACCGTTCGGGTGAATCAGCTGCGGGATCGCCGTGTGGGCGATCTGAAAGACGCGCTGGATCAGGCCGAAACGCAAATCCGCGCAGAAGACGTTTTCAAATTCAAACAGGTATTGGAACTGGAGAAAAAGGGTGCCTATCAAAAGGCCGTTGAATTGTGTCAGGAGTTGCATAAAATGGATCCACAAAACACCGATTACCTTTTTCAGTTAGGTCGATTATACGCGAGTTTGGAAGAGTGGGATGAGGCCGCGGGGTGCATTCAGAAAACCCTTTTGATCAACCCCGAGCATTTTGATGCCAAAGTGATGCTGGCCAATTTGAGTCTCTGGAGGCAAGATTTTCAAAGTGCCAAGCAAGCCTTTATCGATTTACGCAAACGCTTTCCGGACAGCGCCGAGATTTATGTCGGATTAGGAAAGATCGCGCAGAACGAACATCAAGAAGATTTGGCCAAACATTATTTTGTGGTTGCGCATGAATTGGATCTGGTTAATATTGAGGCCCTTTGTTATCTCGGTCAGATGTCCTTTGTTGAGAGAGATTACAAAGATGCGGAACAGAAATTTAAAAAAGTGATCGAACTCGACGCTGAAAATAAGGTTGCAAATGATTATCTCAATCAGTTAAAGGTTTATTTGGATCCCAAACAACGGGCGATGAAAGCGCAGATCGATAAAGTCGAACAGCAGGACGATATTTTGAATCGGCTTACGGAGCGTCGAGTCAATCAATTGGAAAAGGAGAAACGGTTTACAGAAGCGATTGGCCTGTTGGAAGAGCTGGCGCAAAAGGTTCCGGGAAATGGAGAATATCAATTCCAACTGGGCCGTCTTTATACTTGGACCGGCCAGCATCAGAAAGCCATTGATACGATCAAGCAGAGCCTGGTGTTCAATCCTGATAATCTGGAGGCGCGCACGATTTTAGGAAATCTCCAACTCTGGGAAAAAAATTATGATGAAGCGATCAGCGAACTGAGCATTGTTAAAGAAAAACCGGGTGTCAATCAGGATGTTTTGTTGGCCCTGGCCCAGGCCGAAGCCCAGAAAGGACAATACCCAGCGGCGGAAGAAAATTTCAGAGCGGTGATCGACAAAGACAGCCATCAATTGGACGCTGTTAATCAGCTCGCGCAAATGAAAATCAAAGAGGGGAAATTTAAGGAAGCAGAGAAGCTGTTCACTAAGGTCAAAGATCGGGATTCTCAAAACATCGTCGCTAAAAAATATTTGGATGACTTGAAGCCCGTGACGCACACAACAGTCACTTCTTACGTGAAGTATGGCAGGGAGCGGGAAGTGAACCAAGATCTCAAAAAGGTTGAAACACAACTTTCAAGTCTGGAAAAGGGCTTACGGTTTGTGACACCGACAGTAAAAAGGACCCGTTTGGTTGGCGGGATCAGTTCGGGCCTGCAAAGAGAGGAGAATCGCATTCAAAAGATTAAGAATTATGACGTGGATATTGAAAAAGGAGAACTGCAGATCGAATATCTTCCCAATCAAGCCGTTACGCTGGCGGCGGGGGCCGATATGAATGATTACGAAAATGTGACGAGCAATTCCATCTTTCCATTTGTTGAGGAGCAGAGGGTTGATCCCAAGGCCTCTTTGAAATTCGTGAAAGACCAGCATTTTTTTCTTGTCTCTTTGTATCTCGACGAATTTGTGGCCAAGGATTTTGGCCGAACCAATTCCGGATTGATTGAGCGGGATAATTATTCCGTCGTCTACGAACATCGCATCAAACCCCATCAATCCTGGGGTTTGAGCAACAGCGTCCATCAATATCATGATAAGGTCAATAATCAGGAAGATCGTGCCGCGGCCTGGGTCAAAACAGACGTGCCCTATTTGCAAGACTGGTTAGATATCAAATACCAATTGGGTTATCGGGATTTTAAAAAAGATGTCGTCGAGTATTACTCTTTTGATCATCAATACGAACATTCCTTGCAGTTGGGAACCCGACGATCACTTGGCGATATGACAGAATTGGAGCTGGCCTATCAATATTCCTGGGTGAGAACGTTGGAATTGCTCAATTCCGGTCGGCAACTTGGCAGCACCACCACGTCGGCAAGCCAGGAATCGTGGGATTTTGTTCGGGGTAACGAATTCCAACTGCAGCTCAAACAGAAGATTCTTAATGACATGATGTTGGAATTGGTCGCCGACTATTATTGGGACAGCGACGATTATCAAACTGCCAGCTTTACCGGATCGGTCGTGACACGTTTCTAAAATACAATTTCGTCTTGGCCTTTGACATTGATGACGACATTTCAATTGTCATTTGATTTTAGAAAATTTGTCCAATCCACTTGATAGACGAAGATCTGTGTGCGGCCTGTCAAGTCACTCTGTTTGGCAAAAGGTTTGAATGATTTAAGTCCCTCACCATTAAAATAGTAAAGTTTGACCAGCAAGGATCGGGCAAGAATGGGATCAGCTAAAATGCATTGATGCCCTTCTGGATCTTGAAAAAGAATCACCGAATAGCTGAGGTTGTGTTCGTCGTAGAGATGCTCGGTGATGATCCCCTCGTTGTTTAGATACACCAAACTCACTGGAGTTCCCTGTCCGAACGTGGGGGACGCGATTCGACATTCCAAATTATTGAGATTGATTGAGACCCCTTGATCAAAAACAATCATGTCTCCCAATTTTTGTTTTTGAATAAGGATTTCGCTGAAACGGGTCTGCCCACCCTGCAGTTGCCAGAGGGTATTGACGTAGTCAGGCAGGTCTTTATTTAAAATTTCTTTCAACAATGTTTTGTCACGATTGATTTGCTCGATTTCTTGAATGTTCCATCGCCCCGCAAAAGACAAGAGGATGTTTTTTTCAACAAGGTCGTTGTAAACAAACAGATAGCTCGGTGGTGGCGCGGAATGCGTCAAACTCAAGAGGTGCTCAGTTTGTTCATTGGCCAAATGGGCGTGAAGGAATTCCCTCGCCTTATTTTTAGGGACAACCGTAATTTTTTTTAGCAAATCAACGGCAGTCGACAAGTCCATCCCCAGGCCAACAAGATATTCAGATGCCTGATTAGCGCTGTCATTGAGCATCCGTAGGATGCCCAAGGCATGTTCTTCGTCGGGACTCAAAAAGACATTCGCCATCCAGTAAGCCTGTGGGACGTTGATGGTTGCTCCATCGAAGGTGACGCGCCTTTCCGCAATCGAAGTGATGAAATGTCCCGGCGGCCACCAGGTGTTGATAATGCTGCCTTTTGGGGTTTCATCTTTGATTTTGAGTAAGACCGATTCCCAGGCGTCATTGAAGATGGAGCGGATGATTTGCGCCAATTGATGCGCGGTGTGAAGAGGAAAAGCAATCAAGACGATGGCACATAAGCACGTCGCGCAGTGAATGGTGATTTCTTTTCTTGCCGTCGGCTGCTGAAATAAACGGATGGCTTTAGTGAGCAGAGCCAGGAGGTGTTGAACTCCCACGGGAAAAACCAACCCCAGCGGGACCAGGAGCAATAGATTGAAACGTTGAGCTTTAAGTGCTAAGAGCAGGGACGATGATAATAAAACAGAAATGGTGATCCATTGGGCTTGTTTGACAGGGTCTTTGGACTTAATCGCTCGAGTCGTGAGTACGCTAAATCCCCAGACGGATAAAAGTAGAAAAACAGGCCCCCCGAGCAGTTCCAGCAGCAGAGGCAAGGTCGTTTTGTTCAGTTCTCCGACGCTGATAAAGATATTGGGCCATAAGCCCAATTGCGGGTTAAGGAATTTTGTGATGGCGTCCCACCCCTCTTCAAAGAGCGAAATGAAATCCATAAATCCAAAAAGGGCAATGTAGGCGGCAAGGAAACTACAGAAAATGCCTAACAGCAATCGCCAGGAGTTTTTTAGCAGGTGCCGCTGATAGAAGAGAAGGCATAGGATGAAAATGAGCAAATTCGATAAGGTGACAACGCTGAAAAGATAAACCCATCCTTGCCAAAAGTAAGTGTAAAGGATCAAAGAAACACAGCAGGCCGCGGCCGCAAGAATTTGGGTTTTATTTCTTTTGTTTTTTAAGACGCAGAAGAAAAAATACAGGATGAGGACAGGGAAAAAAATATTATAGCAATCGTTGTCGTACCAGCCGTACATGCTTCTTCTGAGATAGATGGGAGAGAGTAGAAAGTAAATCGCCCCAATCAGCGACGAGACAGAATTCAAGCCGATCATACGATATAAACCCAGCAGCGGAAAAATGACGAGAAAGGTGATCAGCAATGGCGTGCAGCTGACGGCGTTCATTAAGGTAATATCAGGAATGAGTTTTTTTAGGACAGAATAAATCCAGTTGCCAATGTAGGGATGCAACGTCACTGGGTTCCAATGGCCTAAGGGGGCAAGCATGTCGTCATTGAGAAATTTACTGCCTTTCCAGTGGTCGGCGATTTTTCCCTGCGCGAGCAATTTTTTGTTTAAGCCATAAAAATAGAAGGAATCCGGATCCAAAAGATGTCGTTTTGCTAGAAGCGCGTTGGATGTTTGGTGCGCGTTTTTTTCAATTTGATGAGACAGCGTTTGGATTGAGGCGCGGAATTTTTGATTATCA
>JAHFFS010000024.1 GCA_023247815.1 Candidatus Omnitrophota bacterium | reverse complement strand
GAAGTCCAGTATTGATATGAACGATAAAGGCAAACCATGGGTAACCATGGGGCCCCCGCTAAATACCGCGGGGCCCGGCAGTTCCATAAGGAAACGCCGGGGCAAAGTTGAGGGTCCTGATTAGGGATCGCCTGACTGCCGAAAAGCGAGAATCACCAACCTATTCCTATCAGGGAATAGGTTTTTTTTATGGCTATGAGAAAACAAACCACATTCAGCATTAAAATTTTACTGCTCATCACTCTATGGGCGATCAGGCCGCTTGGTCATGAAGGCCTGTCTTTCTTGGCCTATGCGGTTGACGAAGGATCGCTTCAAACAGCGGAACCAGCCTTGCCTAAGAATGAAACGGTGATGAAAGAGGTTGAATCGGCTAAGATGGTCAGTCCGGTTAGTGGAACAATTTTGACCAGTACCAATGTCACTTTTGTCTGGAATTTAGGGGTTGGGATTGAGAGTGTGTATCTTAAGGTGGGTTCGAAACCAGGGGCCGAGGACCTTTATGGTGCCGCGCAAGGCGATCGGAAATCCATCACGGTTTTTAACGTTCCCCAAAATGGCAAGCCCATCTACGTGCAGCTGCGGGCCAAGGTGAGGGATGGCAACAGTTATTTATACGAACATTATATTTATCAAACCATCGCGGAAGGGATTCGAGGGGGCGTGACTGATATCGATGGCCATCCGTTGCAGGGTGTTGAAATCATGGTTGAGAGCAATGGGCAATTGATTGAAAAAGTCATCACCGACGATGAGGGTCGTTATGAAACACAATACCTGGCCGAGGGCGCGTATAATTTTATTCCCGCTTTCGTCAATTATGGATTTACTCCGGAGAGTGTGGGCCTGGATGTCAAATCGGGAAAGCCCAATCCGGAAATCAGTTTTTCGGCCTTTCGTAAACCCAGCGTCGATGGTTTTGTGGTTGATAAAGTTTCCGGCCAGGCCTTGCCGGACATGGATATCCATATTGAGCAAAATGGGAAGGTCATTGAAACCGTAAAAACCAACGGCCAAGGGTTTTATCAGTTGGACCTTCCGGTTGGATTTTTTACCGTCGTCCCCAGTTCCACGAGTCATGTTTTTTCTCCAGTGCGGTCAGGGATCGATGTCGTCAGCGGCAAGGATTTGTCCGAGTTGAATTTTGAGGCGGTCGAGCCTGCCCAATTATTAACCCCGGAAGAAGGAATCATCTTGACATCATCCGAGCTGACGTTGACCTGGAGCAAAGGCGGCCATGTTTCGGACTATCGTCTTTACGTCGGGACGCAACAAGGGCCGTGGGACATTTATCCCGAAATGGACAAGATGAACATTTTAAAAACAGGAATGGAGTATTATCCTGAAAGTGATTTGAGTGAGTTGACGAAAACAATTTCCGGGATTCCACAAAAGGGCGCGTCGATTGCTGTTCGATTGATGTCGCAGATCGATGGGCGCTGGTACACAAAAGATTATTCATTCCTCGTGGTTGAGCCCGCAGTCATGCTGTCTCCGGCCGACGGGGCAACTTTGAAAACGTCGAGCGTGACATTCAGTTGGAGCGAAGGACGTGGTTTCGCTGAATATTGGTTGGTGGTGGGGACCGGATTGGGTCGAGAGGATGTTTATAGCGCGTCCGTGGAAAAGGAAACATCCGTGACTGTTAAGAGGATTCCAATCAATGGAAAAAAAATCTATGTTCAATTGCAAGCCATTTTGAAAAATGATGCCGGCACGGTTGTCGAAAATTATACCTATCTAACCGCCGATCGAGCGGCGAACGCCAAGGACGCGAAGGCAGTGGTTTTAGCTTCGGCCAGCAACAGTTCGACCAAGACCTCAAAAGTGTTTACAAAAGCTAACGTGATTGATGTGGGGGAAATGGCCACATCGATTCGTCCAACGGACGCAATAGAGGAGGCGGAACGGTTGGAATCGACGGGACCGGCCGTCGATACAACGGTCGCTCCCAATCCTGATGCCACCCCAGCCCAGCCCGAGCCTGCCGCTCCAACGGATACGATTGTTATCCCTGATGACTCCCCGGCGCCTGAAGATAAACCTGTTGGCAAAAAGGCTGAAATCATCAGTCCGCTCAATCACTCGACGATATTTTCCAGCAATCTTGTCCTTTTTTGGGACGAAGGTGTTGCTGTCGATGAGTATTGGTTAATGGTAGGAACGAGCAAGGGAGAATCCGACCTTTTCTCTAAAAAAGTCGGCACGGATCAATCGATCGTTGTCAATAAAATCCTTCAGACCGGCGAGCCCTTTTATGTTCGATTATTATCATTGGTGAACGGCGTTTGGGAATTCGCGGATTATCAATATCAATTCAGCAAGCCCGCTCAACTCATTTCGCCCGTTCAAGGAACTGTATTGACCGCCTCCCGTGTCACGTTTCAATGGGACCAAGGTGTTGGCATCGCGGAATATTGGTTATCCGTGGGGACGCGTTTGGGTGGTCAGGATTTGTATTCCGCGTCGCAAGGAAAAAATTTATCAGCGGAAATCAATGATATTCCTCAAGATGGGAAGCTGGTTTATGTCCAATTGCGTTCACGGTCGAGTCCAAACAATGAGTGGATGGACATGGATTATATTTTTGAGACGGAATTTGATGTGAAACCGGCGGTGATGATCAGTCCGGTGAACGGCGCGGTATTGAAGGAAAGCGAAGAGAAATTCATTTGGGACGCGGGGATTGGCATCAAAGAAGTTTGGCTTGCCGTGGGAACGAGTCCTGACGCGGAAGATATTTATAGCGCGTCCCAGGGGACCGATACCTCGGTCCTGGTTCAGCACATTCCGCAAAACGGCAAATCCATTTATGTTCAACTGCGGTCAAGATCAAAAGCGAATGATCAATGGATAACGCGAAATTATACTTATCAGACCGTGTTGGTGGCTTATCCCGCAGAGATGATTGAACCTGCCGACGGTGCCATATTAACGGAATCGACGGTGGACTTTAGCTGGAGCAAAGGAAAAAATGTCACGGAATATTGGTTGAGTGTTGGGAGCGGCAAAGGCAGCGGAGATATTTACAGCGCGTCACAGCAGTTGAAGCAGTCGGCCACAGTTAAAAAACTTCCTATCAATTGGGACCCGCTTTATGTGCGGCTGCGTTCTCAGATTAACGGTGAATGGATCGACCGGGATTACGTCTATCAAACTCAAGGAAAACCAATTGCCGCTGGGATCATCAGCCCCGAGGATGGAGCGACGGTAATGACCGAAAGCGTGACTTTTTCTTGGGACGCTGGCAAGGGGATCGCGGAGTATTGGCTGGCCATTGGGACCAAAAAGAACAAAGAGGATATTTACAGCGCTTCCCAGGACATGAAGACATCGGTCACGTTGAGTGACATTCCGAAATTAGGGGACACCATTTACGTGCAATTGCGATCAAAATCACAGGTCAATGGGGAATGGCTGAAGCAGAATTATACCTACAAAACAGATTTCGTTGTTAAGCCCGCGGAAATCATCAGTCCGGAAAACGGCAGTGTCCTTGCCACGGCCGACGTGACATTTAGCTGGAGCGCGGGGCAAGAGATCGTCCAATATTGGCTGGCGGTTGGAACGAGTGAAGGGGCAGAGGACATTTACAGTGAATCACAAAAGGACAATCAATCCGTGACTGTTGCCGGCATTCCCTTAAACGGGGAACCGTTGTATGTTCAATTGCGTTCCAAGTCTAAAGTGGATAAGGAATGGCTCATTAAGAATTATAAGTATGAGGTCGCGCTCGTCGCTCAGCCTGCCGTGATGATCAGCCCGTCGGATGGGACAACTTTGAAAGAAACCGATGTCACATTCCTTTGGAGTCAAGGTGAGCAGGTCTCTGAATATTGGTTGGCGATTGGCAGTCGTCAAGGAGCGGAAGATATTTACAGCCATTCTCAGAAGCAGAATGTCTCCGTTACTGTCAAGAAAGTCCCTCTGACGTGGGAACCCGTTTACGTTCAGTTACGGTCGAAAATCCATAATGTCTGGACGCAGTGGGAATACGTATACCCAACGCAAGGAAAGCCTGTTGCCGCGCAAATAACGGGTCCCTCAACCGATACGCTTCTTGAATCCACGAACGTGACATTCTCCTGGGACCAAGGGAAGGGGATCAAGGAATATTGGCTGGCAGTCGGTACAAAGAAACAAGAGGCCGATGTGTACAGTGCTTCTCAAGGGAATCGAACGACGGTGACAATTTATAACATTCCTCAAAATGGTAAGCCCATTTATGTTGAGTTGCGTTCGATTCCTCAGGAGGACGGTCCGGCATTGGTCAATAAGTACACGTACGAAACCGAAGGTGACGAGCAATATGCCGCTGAAAGAAAGGTCGTGTCGGATGAGCCGGTATCCCTTGGATTATTCGGGACAACGGTCGACCTTGAGAACGACAATCTGTTGGTCGGCGCGACTAAGGATGCAAATAAGGCTGGCGATGATGTTATTTATACCTATGGGAACGAAAAGGACGATTGGATCTTGGACAATAAGTTTTATGATAAGGACGTTGATCAGCCTTCAACGCCTAAACGAATGGTGTCAGATGGAACGACACTGGTTGTCGAAGGTCAAAGTTTTAAGAAAGAGGATACCATGTATCACATTTTTAAACGCGGGACCCCTGGTTGGGAGATCGACGCGGATATTAAGGTGGGCTATAACTCCGAGATTACCCTGTCAAAAAACATGGTGGTCTTTGGATCAAAAGACTCGATTCAAATTTATATAAAAAGCGTTAAAAAGTGGGAAAGGGAAGCGTTTGATTTCTATGACATTGATTTGACGCAAGGCGTTTCCATTGATTTGGACGGTGATGTATTGGCTATTGGAACACAGGCGGCCAATACGACGGGCGTCGAGCAAAAAGGGACGGTGTATGTTTATGAAAGGAAAAATAAAAATCAATGGGTCCGAGCGGCAACATTGGACCGGTCCTTTGCCGTCGGCCGTGGCCTTTCGGTCGATTTGAATGCCAATACGATTGTTGTTGGGGTCACTGGATTGACCCCATGCGATCAGGGGGCCGTTACTGTATTTGTGAAGACCAATGAGAAATGGGGATTGGACCAAAATATTTTAGAAGGAGAGAAAAATGCCAACCGAGTTTATGTGGGGCCGCTTGCCATTGGAAATGGTCGAGTGGCCTTTCACGCGCAGTCGAATACTTGTGTTGATGAAATTGTTCCGGAAAACGCGATCGTTGTTTATGAAAAGTCCCAAAAGGACCCTTGGAAACAGGCTTATAAACTTCAGCCTACGGATTATATTTTGACTTTAGATGAGAAAAAGCGTTTGGTCACAAACGGTTTTGGAGACGCTTTAGCCATTGATAAGGACACCGTTGTTGTTGGAGCGCCCAGGGAACACTTTTCCGATACCTATAGTGAAAATGGCGCGGTCTATGTCTATACGCTGGGTCAGTGAATACGGAAAAATAATAAAAAAGCCTCGTCTTGACAAGACGAGGAATTCAATTATACTGAAAGAAATTTGAAGGAAACTTCCCCAGTTTCCCCATATCAATCATCCCCATGATTGGTTTTTAGCACATGCGGCCATATCCCTGCGTTTTTTTTCATTTGTCAGATGAGTGCGTCTGCTTTTCGCGGGGACGTTTCGCGGCCGGGACCTTGGCAATTACGGATCGAGAACATATTTCTTTTCAGCCGGGTGATTTTGAAGCGTTGGAGCAGGGGCTTCGGCGGATCAAAAGTCAATTTCGCCTCACGAACTGGCAGAAGAATATTTTCGGTATCATCCCGCGCTCTTGGGTTTTGCTGCGGACCTTTGAGGCGGCCATCGCTGATTCCAAATTTGTTAAAGAGGAAGTCCTAAGCCAAGCCCTTGGAAAGTTTCCTTATAGCGCAGATGAACTTTCCCTGGATGTCCTTAGCGGATCCTATTTATCCGAGCAGATTTATCAGGCAACGGTGGCCGCGGTGCCGCACACGGTGATCCTGCCGTATCTTCGCGTTTTTCAAAATGTCGGATTCGAGTTTGATTCGCTGAGTGTTTCAACGCATGGTCTGCTCTACTGGGCGTGGCAAGAGCAAAAATCTCACCTCCTTCCCCAATTATTGGTTCATTTGACCGATGACACGACCGAGATCTGCCTCTGGCAGGAATCGTCATTGCTGTATTCCCGCGGCTTTCCCAATGGACGTTTAGCTGATAAGACGGCTGATTTGGAATATTGGAAAATGGAAATGGAGCGGACATTTCATGATCTGAGGAAAGGCCATCTCGGATTTGCATCCTGTTTGCTTTTACTAACGCGTTTTTCCGACGGGCATAAAGAAATCTTAAATGGGCTCGTCGCAAAAGAACATGTTGAATTGAGCGTTCAACACGCTGACGCGGTCGTTGAATCTGGAGAGATCATAGGTGATCGTCTAAAAAAGTTCAATCTACTTCCCATATCATCGCAGATCGATCGGCAGCGAAAGGAAGAAGTCCGTTGGCTGACGCGGATGAGTGTTTGCCTGGCTGGTCTTTTGCTGTTCGTGACTTTGGGAATATCGGTCTTTGCTATGAAGGACAGGGCCTTAGCGCAACAGCTTGAGCAAAAAATCGAGCAGGGTCAGGAACGGGTCAAAGGCCAGGAACAGCAAATGAAGCAATTGCGATTCTGGGCGGGCCGGGCGCGGACAAGAGACCACTTTCAAAAGGTCATGCAGATCATTTCAGGGTCTTTTCCCAACGGAATGGCCTTAAGTTTGTTGAGTTGGAAAGAGGATGTGGGCGTGCAATTTCAGGGTTTGGCCTTATCAAGCCAGCAGATTCAGGCCTTTCATAAGGGTTTGCTCGATTCTGGTTTATTTGAGCAGGTCAGGATTGCTTCCATCCAGCGTCGGGAATATCACAACAAAGTTTTTCACGAATTTGAAGTTGTTTGTCATGTCAGGGCGGAAGAGTAAGGTGGAAAAAATGAAAGATCCTAAGAGCCAGAAAAATCGTATTTTATGGATGAGTGGTCTTCTTGCTACACTTTTTTGCTGGTATCAATTTTTTTTAGTTCCCCTCTGCGATGACCGCGGCCGGCAGAGTGCTCGTCTTCAGAGCCAAAACCAATTGCTATTGAAAAATCAAGAATTGGGTCAACAGATCAAGTCATATCAACCGTATTATGAAAATTTGGATCATTATTTTTCAGGAGGAGTGTCTTCGGAAAATGAGATCTCGCATATGCTTTCGATGGTCCAGTCTCTGGCCGAGAGTCAAAAGGTCAGCATCATTGAGCTCAAACCCAGATCAGGTCCAACAACGAAGGATTCGCAAATCATCCAATTGAATTTGAGTGTTGAAGGCTCGTGGCATGACCTTGCGCGGTTCTTTTTAACCTTGCAGGACCGGCCGCTTTATTTTGAAATGGAGAATTTTGAGATAAAACCCCATCCTTTGAAGGCCAATGTTTTGCAAGGCGAGCTGACCCTTCTGCAGTATCGTTTGCTCCCACCGATTCCTCGTTAACTTTCCGTTGTTCATTTAGAAAAAAGACATTAAAGGCGTCTGGAATTTATGCTAGAATGGGGCAAATTTTTAGCAAGGCTCTTGACGAGCCAAACCTAATCCTAAGAATATGCCAGAGCTTCCCGAAGTTGAGACGATTGTTCAGGACCTCAAGAAAAAAATCTTAGGGGAGACTTTTGAGACCGTTAAAATATTGGACGCCAGGGTTATCCGCGGCCTTTCTTCGAGGTCTTTTGCTCAGAAAATCCAAACACAACGGATCCATGATATTCAGCGTCGGGGAAAAGCGATCATCATGACGCTGGCCCCTTCCCAGAAATTTTTTGTCGTGCAGGTGATGATGACTGGCCAGTTGGTGGTGCGTTCAATCCCTGACTCCTTGCCCGCGACCAAAATCATTTTCCGACTTTTCAATCAAAAATATTTACACTATAATGATCAGCGGCTCTTTGGACGACTGCAGGTGGTTGATCAGTTGGAGGAGCTTAAGTATTTTCGGGTCTTGGGGCCGGAACCATTCAGCCGGGCGTTCAATCCGGAACAGATCAAGTCGACGATCAAAAAAAGAAAAATGCCGATCAAGCCGCTTTTGATGGATCACACCTTTGTCGCCGGTGTTGGCAATATTTACGCGTCGGAGATTTTATTTGCCGCGGGCATTCATCCTCAGCGTTCCGCTGATTCTTTGGATGATCAAGAAATTATAAAATTGCGAGATTTGACGAGAATGGTGTTAAAAAAGGCGATTGCCGGCCGCGGGACATCCATGCGCGACTATCGCGATAGCAATGGCGAAAAAGGCAATTTCAAAGAGCAGATCCAAGTCTATGGTCGGGAAGATGAGCGCTGTCCCCGTGATCAAAGTTTGATCCAAAGAATTGTTTTACGTGGACGCAGCACGTTTTTTTGTAAAGCTTGTCAGCAATAGATTTAATTTTTCCTTTGCGGTCTTTGGAATTGAATCGCAAGCGATTTGAGACGAGAAAAAGATGAAGAAACGCATTCAAATCGATTCCTTATTGTTGGCATTGCTTGTCATCTTGACGGGACTTTTTTACGGGTTCCCACATTTGTATTCGACGCGGCATTTCATGGTTAATTTTTGGAACGTGTTGGGATTTGTCGCGATCATGAAAGGGGCTTTCATTCGTATGGCGGCCCGGGGGCATAAGAAGGCCCATTCTTTGCAGGGAAGTGGTTTGGTCACAACCGGTTTATACGGTTATATTCGCAATCCGATGTATTTGGGGACCTATTTGATCGGTGCTGGTTTTGCTTTGATTGTTTGGCCATGGTGGATGCTGCCGATTTTTGCTTGGATTTTTTATCTGCGTTTCCGACGCCAGGTCATCAAGGAAGAAAAATTCTTAACAAAGACTTTTGGTGAAGAGTACCGCAAGTACTGTCAGTCGGTCGCCAGAATTTTTCCACATCGGCGTCAAATTTGGACCTTGAATATGAAGGAAGCCTTTCGTCCGGAAGAGGTCTGGACGACCGGAGAAAAGTATATTTTGTTTTTTCTGCCGATCCTCGCGGCGTTATTGGGGATGCTTAAGCAGCAATTGATTTTTGGTACTGTCCATTTTGCGGAAACCTTGGCCCTCTTGACGATTGCCGTTGGGATATTTATCGTCGGATTTCAGGTCCGTTACCGTTTGTCTTAAGACGCTAACTATGTCCTCACTGCAGAATACCTTTAAGATTGCTTCGCAACAGAAATTATGTCCAAAGTTTTATCGGCTATGCATAGACGCGCCGGTCATTTGTCAGACTGTTAAACCAGGGCAATTCGTTCACATCAAGGTCAACGATCAATTGTTCCCATTCTTTCGACGACCATTCAGCGTCTATCGGGCCCAAAAATATGTGGAAATTTTTTATGAGGTCGTTGGACCAGGGACAGCGGTCATGGCGCGGATGAAAAAGGGCGATCCCGTGGATGTGATCGGGCCGATTGGCCGGCCTTTTTCAATGCCGGATAAGCAGATAAAAAAAATTGTGATGGTGGCAGGCGGGATTGGTGTTGCCCCGTTTTTAATTTTTTGCGACGCGCTGCGAAAAAAACACAGTGACCTTGAATTGATTTTGTTATACGGCGGGCGCAGTCAAGGGCATGTGTATGACATGAAGGAATTCAAAAGACATGGTTGCCAGGTCCATGTTGCCACCAATGACGGCAGTGTTGGAAAAAAAGGATTTGTCTCTGGATTTTTCCCTCAAATTAAAATCGATCGGAAGAATACGTTCATTTACACCTGCGGGCCAAATCCGATGATGGCGGCGGTGCAAACGTGGGCGAGGGAGTATGGAGTCGCAGGCGAGGCTGCTTGTGAGGAGGTCATGGCTTGCGCGTTAGGGGCGTGTCTGGGGTGTTCGATCAAAACACGGTCAGGTTATAAAACGGTCTGCTACGACGGGCCAGTGTTTGATTTGCAGGAACCCATATTCTGACCTGCGAGGTGAGAGTAGGGTCATCAGGGAGGTGGCAAATGACTCAATTGCTATACGTGTTGGTTGGTTTGGTGGGCGGTGCGATGAGCGGTGCTTTTGGCATTGGTGGTGGGACGATCATGGTCCCGGCACTGGCTGTTCTTTTTGGATTAAGCCAGCACGCGGCACAAGGCACAGCCTTGGCGGTTATGTTGCCGCCGGTTTTCATACTGGCGGTGATGCGGTACTATCAAGAAGGTCACGTCAATCTTCCGATGGCGGCTTTTATCGCCTTAGGATTTGTTTTTGGAGCCTTGGCCGGTGCCCATTTTGTGCAGGGTGTTGCTGACGCCAATCTCAAACGGGCTTTTGGGATTTTGCTTGTGCTTATAGGGCTAAAAATGATATTCAAATAAACGGACCAATTCTCACCCCGTAGGTCCACCCCGTAGGTGGACCTACGGGGTGAGAAGAGGGGTGCTGGAGGAGTATCGATGAAGATCGCGGTAAAAATTGCTAACGTGACGTTTAAAAATCCTTTGACGGTCGCTTCCGGGACCTTTGGTCATGCCGAGAAGTATTATGATTTTGAAGAGGTCAAAAAATTGGGGGCGATTGTCCCTAAGACCGTGACTTTTCATCCGCAGCAGGGGAACCCTCCGCAGCGGATTATGGAAACGCCTTCGGGCATGCTCAACGCGATCGGCATTGAAAATCCTGGGATTGACGGGTTCATTCAAAATAAACTCCCCGCGTTTAAAAAAATTGGGGTCCCGCTGATCATCAGTATCCTCGGCCACACCGATGATCAATTCCTGCAAATCGTTGAGAAATTGAATCAGCAAAAAGGGATCAGTGCTTTGGAGTTGAATTTATCCTGTCCGAATTTGAAACATAAAATTCTGGTTGCCCAGGACCCCAAAGCCACGTATCGTGTGGTGAGCAAGGTCAAGAAAATTTCAAGGTTTCCGGTGATGGCCAAATTAGCACCCAATGTGACGGATATCAGCGAGATTGCCTTGGCCGCTGAAACCGCTGGCGCCGACGGGATCAGTTTGATCAATACCTTTGCCGCCATGGCGATTGATATCGAAACCCGCCGATCCGTGTTGGGGAATTTTACGGGAGGATTAAGCGGCCCAGCGATCCGTCCGGCAGCTGTTTATTTTGTTCATCAAGTGGCGAAGAAAGTGAAGATCCCGATCATTGCCATGGGGGGGATCATGACCGCTCACGACGCGTTGGAATTTATCATTGCCGGGGCAACGATGGTGGCGGTGGGGACCGCGAATTTTGTTAACCCGCGAGCGCCTTTGGAAGTGCTGCGGGGCATTGAAGAGTATCTGCGAGCGCATAAAATTAAAGACATCAAAGAACTCATCGGCAGTTTGGAATGAACCAACCCCGGGAGTTCAACCCCGGGGATTGAACTCCCGGGGTTCACGCGTAGGAGAAAGTAAAATGCTTGGTAAAAAAAATAAAGCGCAATTGGTGGTCGCACTTGATATCGATTCTTTCGAGAAGATGCGGGTCTTGGTCGATCAATTGGCCGATGTGGTGGAGATTTTTAAGGTTGGCAGCCAACTGTTTACCGCGTGCGGCCCGGCCGCGGTCAGATTCATCGAGGCGCGCGGGAAGAAAGCTTTTTTAGATTTGAAATTTCACGATATCCCTAACACGGTGGGCTCGGCGGTGCGCTCGGCGGTAGGCTTAAGTGTTGCGTTAGAGCGGGCGACGGATTTTCGCAACCGTACCCCTAGTGTGAAGAAGGGATTGTTTATGTATACATTACACACCAT
>JAHFFS010000023.1 GCA_023247815.1 Candidatus Omnitrophota bacterium | reverse complement strand
AACCGTTTTGGAAATTCGGGCAATGAGATTAGCAAAATTGACTTGAAAGTGCGGGTTATTTTGAATGTCGAATCGCTGGGCTTCTTTGATGGCAATGGCCACGTCAGCCGGATGGATGAGCATTTTCGAAGGGATGCAGCCACGGTTCAGACAGGTGCCGCCTAAGGCATCCTTTTCAATGCAGGCCACCTTGAGACCTAGCCGAGCCGAAGGGGATGTGATTTTAGCGCCACCACCGGAACCAATGACAATGATGTCGTAAGATTTCATCCTTGATAACACCCCGGGAGTTCAACCCCGGGAGTTAAACCCCCGGGGTGTCGCAGATGGTTAGGTAAGTACGGCTGTTTGTTGATCTAAAAACTGATAGAGCCGGTCGATCACATCCTGCGGTTCAAGATATTGCATCAAGTCTTTGCGCAAATGAGCCACGTTCGGGACTTCTTTAAGATATCCCGCATAATATTTGCGAAATGTTGTGACCCCATAGGGCAATCCACGATGTTGAGCGGAAAGCTTGAGATGCTCGATACAGACATCAATGCGTTCTTTCATTGAAGGTGTGGGCAGATGCTCTCCATTTTGTAAAAAATATTTGGTTTGCTTGAAAAACCAAGGATTGCCAATGGCGGCCCGTCCGATCATCACACCATCACATCCTTCGTCGAATAATTGTTTGACCTTTTCCGGGGAGTCAATGTCGCCGTTGGCAATCAAAGGCAGCGTTGTTGCTTTTTTGATTTTTTCGATCCAAGACCAATCAGCAGTTCCTTGATATCCTTGGCAGCGAGTACGGCAGTGAACAGTCAAGGCATGAATCCCGCATTGTTCCAGCATTTTTGCCACATCAAGAATCACAATGCTTTGATCGTCCCAGCCCAGCCTTGTTTTAACCGTTACCGGGAGCTTGGTTCCCTTGACGGTTGCCTTGACAATTCGTTCAAATTGATTCAGATCACGCAATAATCCAGCGCCTTCACCGCGAAACGCGTGATTTTTGACCCAACAGCCGCAATTGATGTCAATGAAATCCGGCTGTAATTTTTCAACACGCTGGGCCGCGCCCTGCATGGATTCTTCAACCCCGCCATAGATTTGAATCGCAACCGGCCGTTCTTCTTCAAGGACCCGGATTTTTTTTAGCGCTCTTTTAGCCTCACGGATGATCGCTTCGGAACTGGTGAATTCGGTGTAAACAATATCAGCACCCATGCGTCGACAAATCAGACGGAAGGGGATGTCAGTCACGTCCTCCATGGGAGCCAAGACAATTGGTTGTTTGATGTCAATCGGACCAATTTTCATGGAACAAATTATACTGAGAAATTCTTGCAATTGCAAATGGTAACGAATTGTTGTATAAAGGAAGCATTGAAAAGAGGGAAAAACCCTTGATTTTAGGACAGCGAGGAGTTTAGCGATGTTTTGGATAAAATTGGGAAGCCTTTTGATGGCCTTAGCCGTGGCCCTTGGCGCTTTTGGCGCCCACGGACTTCGATCGCAACTAACACCAGAGGCCATGATGACCTTCAAAACCGCGGTGCTCTACCAGTTCATTCATGCTTTAGGGATCTTGTTGATAGGAATTTTAAATTTGCAAATGAAGACGCCGTTGCTAGATTACAGCGGCTGGTGCTTTTTTGCCGGAATCATTTTGTTTTCTGGAAGTTTGTATGTCTTGGCAGTGAACCCAATAAAATTGATCGGAATCGTAACCCCGCTCGGCGGACTTTTGTTTATCAGCGGATGGATAATCCTTTGTTTTATCAGGTCCTAAAATGATCAAAAATCAAACCATATCCTTTAATACCTTAGGTTGCCGTTTGAACCAATCAGAAACAGCGGTCATCGAAAACACATTTGTTGATCGGGGCTACACAATTGTTGATTTCCAACAGCCAGCTGATGTGGTGGTGATCAACACTTGCACCGTCACGGAGAATGGCGATGCTGACACGCGTCGACTGGTCAATAAAATCAATCGGCTCAATCCCAATGCAAAGATCGCTTTAATCGGTTGTCAGGCGCAGATCCAAAAAGAAAAGTTGGCCACGATGAATAATGTCAAATGGATCATAGGCAACGCCGCAAAAATGGATTTGGTTTCAATCCTCGAGAAGGAGCAGGAACCAGAAAATGCCAAGGTCATTGCCCCGGCTTTTTCCCGTGTGAGTTTTCGTCACCCTGCTGCAGGGATTGATCATCACCACACTCGAGCAAATTTAAAAATCCAAGACGGTTGTGATTTTTTTTGCTCATTTTGCGAGATTCCTTATGCCCGCGGTCGGGCCCGCAGTCGGGTATTTGAAGACATCCTTTTAGAAGCCAGAGCTCTGGTTGCTGCCAGCCATAAAGAGATCGTGTTAACCGGAATCAATTTGGGTACATACAGTGATGAGAAATATCATTTGCTTGATGTGATTAAGGCTTTGATGGATATTGAAGGGCTTTTGCGCGTCCGCATTTCTTCGATTGAACCGACCACCATTCCAGATGATCTGATCGCGTTGATGAAGACAAATAAAAAATTATGCCGCCATCTGCATATTCCTTTGCAAAGTGGCAGTGATAAAACGCTCAAGGTCATGAAGCGGAAATACACCGTTGCTCAGTATGATGAATTCATACAAAAAGCCTTTCAAAAAATTCCTGGAATTTGTTTAGGTACGGATGTTATTGTTGGATTTCCAGGGGAAAGTGAAGAGGATTTCAAATTCACCTATGAGTATTTGCGCGATTCTGCGGTGCATTATTTTCATGTGTTTAGCTATTCGGAAAGGCAAATGGCCAAGAGCCAGTCTTTACTTGGCCGAGTGGATAACAAAATTATTCAAGAGCGTAGCCAAAAGCTACGCGAGCTCAGTCAACGTAAACGTGAATTATTTTACCGATCGCAGCTAAATACGATCCAAGATATCATTTTTGAAGAGGAAAATGAAGGATTGTGGAGTGGATTTAGCGATAATTATCTAAAAATTACCGTCAAAGTGGACCAAAATATCAAAAATGAAAGCCTGCCAGTCGTTTTTAAAGAGCTGCAACCCGCTGGAAAGTTAAGAGGAGACTTGATTTAGAAAAGTTTAAAATTTTTTTGTCCTGCCCTTTAAAATTCCAACACTTATATGTTATACTTTACGCGTCCTGATTGGTTTTTACTTAAGTGCTAGGACTGTTGAGGGTTTTAGAAAATCCCGCCCAATCAGATCAACCAAAAATCAATGAACGTTATGCGCCAATTCATCCCAAATACCATGATCAGTACCATTGCGATTGTTTTGGTGCTGACCAGCAATTGCAAGTCCGTTTGGGCAGAATCAAATTACCCCAAAAGCCTTATATCTGACAATCAATGTGAAGAATTTACCTTTGACGCGTATGGGTTTGTCGATTCCAACAATAAAAATATCGTGTTTAACTGGGATTTTAATGACGACACAACCAGTCAGCAATCGATTGTGCAGCATTCCTACGCGGACCCTGGTGAATATCAAGTTCAGCTCACCGTTCAAGATATTTCAACTCCTTTAAGCAAAACAACAGTTTACCGCCAACTCGTTAAGACCAGAGGGCTGGCCAGTATTGATTTTGTGATTCCGCAGGCGGTCTGCACTGAAGAAGAAAAGACCTATTTAGGAGTGGAAAAAAATATCTCCAACTATTCGCAGCCGGAATTTATCTGGGATTTTGGCGACGGAACGGAAGATACAGGTAAAGAAGTGAAGCATCATTATCTGGAAGCTGGAGAATTTGAGATCACACTCACCGTGGATGACGGTTTAGCTTCGTCTTGCAGTGAATATTCGAAGACAGATAAGATTCAAGTCAATGCCCCGCCCAAAGCCATTGCGGGCGAAGACATCAATATGCTTTGCATCGAGCGGCCGCACCATTTGCAGGTTGATTTTGACGCCTCAAATTCCTACGACGATAACTTTAAAGACCAACTGGCATTCATTTGGGATTTTGGCGATGGAACCTCGCAGGAAGGGATAAAGGTCGCTCATCAATATCAACGTTTGGGCAATTATACAGCGACCCTTACGGTCAAAGATAATTCTGGTTTGACATGCAATACCGGCCAGGATCAGGTGAAAGTGCTTCTTGAGCTCGCTGCGCTAGCAGAGGCTGGTGAAAGTGTCAAAGCATGTCCTGGGGCGCCAATTGATTTTAACGGAGCTGTTAAGAATGTTCCGGTCTCGTCGGTGATCCCGAGTTGGGATTTTGCTGATGGGTTCACACAGGCGGGGTTTTCTGCAAGACACAGCTACAAAAAGGGCGGGGACTACGAAGCAAAATTCAATGTGAATGACAAAAACGGCAAAGTGTGTGAAGGTAATACCGCAACCCGTTTGGTGCGGATCAATGAACCTCCAAGTGCCAATTCCGGCAGTGATATCACAAAAAAATGTTTAGCCACCTCTGATGATTTATGGGTGACTTTGAACGCTTCTGGAACGCAAGACATCAATGAAGAAGATGAAATCAGTTATTTTTGGGATTTTGGTGACGGTACAGCTGGAACTGGCAGAGTGATTGATCACCGCTATCCGAAAAGCGGGGATTATGTGATCAAACTTTTAGCGAAAGACAATTCTCAATTGTCTTGCAATTCGAGCACGGATCAAATGAACGTCAGTTTAAGAAGGGCACCCAGAGCTGATGCCGGAAGTGATGTTATTGCCTGTGTGGGGGATAAATTACCATTTGATGGATCAGGTTCTTTTGCTGAAGAAAATCAAATTCTGATGGGCCGCTGGAGTTATGGCGATGGTCGAACAGAGCGAGGTATCAAAACTTTGCATGCTTATAAAGAACCGGGAACCTATCGGGCCCAACTGCAGGTTCGTAACGCCTTTGATGATAGCTGTCCATTTTCGCCTGATGAGCGGATCGTGACCGTCAACGCGGCACCCAAACCACAATTGCAGGTCAGCACCACTGGTCGTGTGGCAAAATCGATTATTTTTGATGGATCGGCAAGCATTGATGGAAACGGCTACTCTTTAACGTACTATTGGGACTTTGGCGACGGTACTGCCTATTTTGGCCGGGTTAAAGAACGCCACACCTATCAAGAAACCGGTGATTACACAGTCACTCTTACCGTTGACGACGATCAACAGTCCTCTTGTTCCCGCCAAAGTATGTCGAAAAATATTTTTATCTCGTCTTAATTTTCCTGAAAAATCACTGCTTGTTTTGATAAGAGTATGCTAAAAATAGCATAGTCAAATTTTTTATTATGTGGTTTTTTAGAAAACGACTACGATCATGCAACCCATCAATACAGTTGAAGTCAATTGTCCCTATTGCGGTGAGATGATTGAGTTGGTTGTCGATCAATCTGTCGGTTCCCAAGAATATACCGAGGATTGTTCCGTTTGTTGCCGGCCGATGTTGGTTGCTGTACGCCGCGACCGTCAGGGAGGATTCTTTGTTGACGTTCGTAGCGAAGGGGAATGAAAAGCTTTTTAAATTTTGAGCAATTAAAAAACCATTTTAATGCTCTTGACTCCGCAGATTGCACCTAAGGTGTCAAAACATAATTTTTACCGCGATTACGCCTTGCTTTAAACGCATTATTCAACTACTATAAATGTCAAATTTGAACTTCGTAACTGGAGAAAATATATCTTAAGATGAAACAAAATATTCTATTTAAAATTTTCAAAATGTGCGCTCTGTGTTTGCTGTTTGTTCTTCTTCTCATGGCCTTCATAGTGGTCTTTTTCGATCAAGCGATTTTAGTACGAAAGGACACCATTTTCCGTGTCAAGACGGATGAGAAAGTTGTTGCTTTAACCTTTGATGATGGCCCTTCTGAGATTTGGACCCCGCAGATCCTTGATGAGCTCAAGAAAGAAAATGTCAAGGCAACGTTTTTTATGATTGGGGAGCATGTTGAAAAATACCCGGAGATAGCCAAAAGAGTGGCGCAGGAAGGCCATGACATCGGAAATCATACTTATGACCATCACGGAATTTTTTATTATAAGCCAGAAGAATTGTATCGGGAAATTAAGGATACCGAAAAAATCATAAAAGATGTGACTGGGAAAACGACCGTTTATTTTCGACCGCCGAAAGCTTGGATGACCGCGGATGAAAAGCTGCAAATGGTGGACTTGGGATATCAAACGATCTTATGGACCTTGAATTCTAAAGACTGGGTCACTTTTGATGACAAATACATCATTCGATATCTTCTCAAACATGTTCAACCAGGAGATATCATTCTTTTTCATGACAGCGGCGGGGTTTTCGGGACCGAGGGAGGTAACCGTCATGAAACGGTTAAAACGATTCCCCGGCTTATTGAAAAATTAAAAGAAAAGGGCTATCGATGCGTCACAATAAACGAATTATTGGAGTTGAGCAAACAGCACAATTGATGAATTCAAATTTAAAGTACATTTTGACCCTTCTTTTCTACGGCGTCATCTCTTTTATTCTTGGAAATAACCTCATCAGTTTGACCAATCCCGACGAAGTTTTTTACTCCCAGTCTGCTAAGGAAATGATCCAGCATGACACCTGGATGGTTCCTTATCTTTTTGGTCAGCCGCAGTTTGAGAAACCCATTTTTTTATACTGGTTATTACGTCTGGGATACGCGATCTTTGGTATTGGCAGTTTTGGCGCGCGATTTTTTCCTGCCTGCTTTGCTGTTTTGGGATGTCTGACTTGTTACTTTTTTTGCAAATTGGTTTACAAAAATGAAAAAAAAGCGTTTTTTTGCTCGGTGATCATGATGTCTTCCGCGCTTTATATCGGTTTGGCAAGGGTCGTTTTGACCGATATGATTTTTTCCGTTTTCATCTTTTTGTCATTGGTTTCATTTTATTTCGCTTATCTTAAGCCCGATCACAAATTCAAAGGGATGATGCTTGCCTTTGGTTTTTCGGCGTTAGCCGTTTTAACCAAAGGTGCGCTTGGTTTTGTTTTTCCTGGCACGATCATAGTTTTATTTTTACTAATCCAACGGCAAATGAAATTTTTATGTTCGAAAACCTTGCTTTGGGGCATATCCTTTTTCCTTATCTTAACGATTCCTTGGTATGCGTATTTGATCAAATTATACGGTGGGCCGTTTATCAATGAATTTGTGTTTAATGACCATGTCCGACGGATTTTTGAAGCTGAGCATAGACGCAACGACACCTGGTATTTTTATCCGATGACGATGGTGTTGGGAATGATGCCTTGGAGTGTTCCAACGATATTTGCGCTTTTGTGGCTGCCAACGCGCTTGCGCGAGGGGAAGGACAAAACTTTATACATTTTTCTTTTTAGCTGCCTTGGGGGTGGCTTAGGAGTGGTGCAGATGGCTCATTCTAAATTGGTCAGTTATATTTTTCCGGTATTTCCGGCGCTTGCCATCATAACAGCGGATTATCTCTGGAACTTGATAAGCGAACAGAAAAATCGGATTCTTTTTGTCAATCTGCTCTTGTCTTCATTGCTCGTGATGGCAATTTCGATCGTTTTGCTGTTGGTGTCTTCAGGAAAAATTCCTATCACCGTTAAATATTATGAATACTTGCCAGATAGCGCATTTGTACTTAAATTTTTTTGGGGATCGTTTTGCCTTATCGCTGGAGCGTTCTTCTTCTTTTGGTTAAAAAGATCAAAAGGAAGCATATATGTATTGGCTTTACAGGTGCCGATGATTTTGCTGATGACTTTTTTATTTCACGATAAATATGAACCGTATATCTCAAGCAAACAGGCAAGTGAATATCTTTTAAAAAATCGCGATGTTGAAAACACGATCCTTTGTTCAAAAATGTTTGCCCGCGGAATCCGTTTTTATACCGATAAGGATATTGCGGTGTTGGGGGGGGAATTTTTTAGTCCACATCCCATTTTGATGCTGAACACCGACAGCAGCATCCTGGATTTCCTATCCAGACAAAAAACGTCTTATGCCATTGTCAAGAAATCTCAATTCGCAAAACTGCAAACGGTAACCCAGGGACATTTTATTGTTAATGAATTGAAACATCTGGGCGATGCTTATATCGTTGAAATCCGTTCCAGCTTGTGAAGAGTTCCAACCGTTGTTAGCTTGTCATGAATAAAAAAAATTCCAACATAGTTTATTTTTTAGCGATGTTCGTTTTCGGAACCGCGTTGTGGTTTGTCCTTCTTCAAGGGAAAAATCTTGAAGCGGTTAAATTGTCAATCCCGTCATCCATTGAGGCAAATTCGCCGCTAACGCATCCGTCTGGCCTTTTCACAAATTTGCAAGAAAACTGCCATCATCCATGGGCCATCCTTATCATTCAATTGTTTTGCATTATGATCGCGGCAAGAACCTTTGGCTACTTGATGACAAAAATCGGGCAGCCTTCGGTTGTCGGTGAGATCATTGCTGGGATAGCCTTAGGACCTTCACTGTTGGGATTGTTTTTTCCGGGATTCTCCCAATTCCTTTTCCCGGAAGATTCCTTAAAAAAATTGCAGGTTTTAAGTCAGATCGGTCTGGTTTTTTTCATGTTCATCATCGGGATGGAGCTGAATGTCGGTGTGTTGAAAAAAAAGGCCAAAGCCGCGGTCATTATCAGCCATGCCAGCATCATTTTTCCTTACTTTCTAGGTGTGCTGCTGGCCTATTTCCTTTATCCATTGTATGCCCCAGCAACCGTTTCTTTCAGCGCGTTTGCCTTGTTTATTGGGATTGCGATGAGCATCACCGCCTTTCCGGTATTAGCGAGGATCATTCAGGAGCGCAATTTGACCCATACAACAATTGGAACGATCATCATCACCTGTGCCGCGGCCGATGACATTACGGCGTGGTGCCTTTTGGCTTTGGTTGTTGCTATCGCGAGTGCTGGAGGGATGATTAGCGCTCTTAGCAGCATTATGATGACGCTCATTTATGTTTTATTGATGTGGTTTGTCATGCGTCCTTTACTGCACAGGTTGGCGAGCAAGTACGATACACCAGAAAGCGTCAATAAAACCGTCGTGGCCTCCATATTTGGTTTGCTGCTTTTATCGAGTTATTTGACCGAGATCATTGGTATCCACGCGCTTTTCGGGGCTTTTTTAGCCGGTGTTGTCATGCCGCCGCAAAAAGAATTCAAACGTGTTCTAACAGAAAAAATTGAAGACGTAAGCCTGGTATTGTTATTGCCGTTATTTTTTGTTTTTACGGGATTGCGTACTCAGATCGGATTGCTCAATCATGTTGGGTTGTGGAGCAGTTGCTTTTTAATCATCGGTGTGGCAGTTTTAGGAAAATTTGTGGGCAGTGCGGTTGCGGCTAGATTTGTTGGTCAGAGTTGGAAGGACAGCCTGTTGATCGGGGTGTTGATGAACACCCGCGGGCTCATGGAACTCGTTGTTTTGAATATCGGTTATGATGTGGGGATCCTTTCCGCGGAAATTTTTACCATGATGGTCCTTATGGCGCTGGTAACTACGTTCATGGCCGGGCCACTGATCAATGTGATCGAGACCTCTTTTTCGTCCAGAAAAAAGAAAAAAATGAAAAAAGCCAAAGAGGGGTTTCATATTTTGCTTTCATTTGGATCGCCGCAATCGGGCAGCCGTTTGCTTGAATTGATGCATTGTTTGAATTTTTTGCAGAATAAAGATTCATCGCTCACCGTGGTTCATTTTTCTCCAAGTGCCGATGTTTCGATATTGGAAGCGGAACAGCATGAACAAGAGGCCTTTGAGCCAATCAACCATATGGCTGAGCGATTGGACGTTGTTTTTAACAAGATTTTTAAGGTCACAGATCAGGTGGAAAAAGAAATGATCAAGATGGTTGATGAGGAGACTTATGATGTTGTGTTGGTCGGCGGTTCACGGGAATTATTTTCTGAAGACAGAACGGCGGGAAAAGTCAAGTCGCTGATTCAGCACACCGATTTAGCGGTAGGGGTTTTTATTGACCAGGGATTTAAGAAAATTAACAGGGCCGTTATGATTGTAAAAAATAACACCGATTCTTTCTTGCTTAAGTACATCAAAAATTTTCTTAGCTGCGATGAAAAAAACAGTCTGGTCATCCTCGATGAGGATGGGGCTTTGGCAAGCAGCGGGAACGCGGCGAAATGGGTGGCGGAATCCGGCTTAAAAGGAAATTTCACTTTAACTGGAAAGTCGGAGGCGGCGGAAAAAGAATTTTATAAAAAATTTGATATCGTCATAACCAGCCTCTCAGTATGGGATCAACTGTCAGAAAAACAAAATGCTTGGTTGAATCAAATGCCTTCGGTATTGATTCTAAGCAAGTAAGGAGATCAGCATGGGAAAAAAAATTATTCAAATGTTGATTATCGTAGGGTTGGGGCTTGGTTTTGTCAGGCCAGGGTCAGCGTCGCTAAACCTTGACAAACTATCATCGATGGATGTTGAGCAAGTCCAGAATCTTTTGGCCAAGCTTGAACCGCTGATCAAAGAGCGAGAGTCAGCGCAATCCTTAGCAACCCTGACCTTTGATGAGTTGTATGCTCCGTTAAATGAATTCGAACAGTCCTTTCTCAAAGAGTTCCAAAATTTAAAGGGTGATGAGTTAGGAGTCAGCATTCCATTTCGAGGCATCGCGACCGGGAAGGAAGAGTTGACTGTTATCAAAGATCAGCAAGTAACGATCAATGACAAAGTAACAATTCTGCCCCCGCAGTACCTTCCACCCAATGTTAATGAAAAATATCTTGAGATGGTGGGGGCCATGGAAAAGGATTTGGGCAAACGTCTCTTTGTGGAATCCGGCTATCGTTCCAGCGCTTACCAACTTTATCTTTTCATTTTTTATCTTAAAAATCATGAATATTCGATTCGAGAGACTGTTAAATGGGTGGCTCTTCCCGGATACAGCGAGCACGGGGCACCGCAATTTCAGGCGATTGATTTTATCAGCGCGAATGGAATCAGTGGAGAGGAAAATCCGCAGCTTTTTGAGGATTTGCAGGAATACCATTGGCTGTTTGAAAATGCCAGTCGTTTTGGATTTATTCTGTCTTATCCGAAAGGAAAACCCGGCATAACGTTTGAGCCATGGCATTGGCATTATGAGCAATCCGAAGTTGATTCCGCAGATGGTTCGCGTCCGCCAACGCCACCCGTGCATTGATTTTAGCTAAAAGGGTTTGCACCATGTTTTTACGTTTAAATTTTTTTCGAAAATATGACCTGATTGGCCGTTTGATTGCGTCTTGCACATTATTTTTGTCTATGATGTTTAGCATATTTGGATGCAGTCCGTTATCGTCGGGTAATCGTGTCGCAGCACCAAGCCAACTTCCCCATACGACCTGGCAAATGAATAGCCCAGGGTTTTGGATCAGCCGCCATCCCCAACCAGATCAAACGATTTTAACTCCCCAGCAAATTGAGGAATTCAACCGCGACATTTCTAATGAACTCAAATTGACTACGGATTTGGAGCAATGGCCGACCGATTACGCGGGAGAAACGCTCAAAAATGAATTGAATCAAACGTTTGAGCATCTCAACCAAAAAAATCTGTTGTTTATTGACGGTAAACCTATCAACAAAGAATATTGGTCGTCGATGCGGGAAGTTAGCAATTTTGACCAGATTGCGAAAACTATCCCTCGGCAATATGGTTTGATTGTTAGCTATGCCGACCAGCGTTTTTTACCAATCAGCGAAGGGTTGTACGCGAAAGCAAATGATGTTGATTTCGATGAACTGCAAAATAGCGCGCTTGACCCGGGAACTCC